>JAFAUR010000812.1 GCA_019243205.1 Acidobacteriaceae bacterium
CTTCGTTATGTGTAGCTTTGCTTGCTTCTGGTGGTGGATCTCCACCACCTCGGCTGAACCATCCGCACGTTCACAGAACTGGGTCTTATTTTTTCAACAACTTAGATTTGGCACGGCAGATGCTTCACCAACAGCGAAAGCCGTCAACGAAACGGCTATGGGATTGGAGGAAAACCAAATGAAAACGAAATTGCTAGCACTCCTGCTGCTCATAGGTGGCACTTGTTTCGCCGGAACTCACGTAGTTGTCGGATTCGGAGTGGGCGGCTACTATCCGCCGCCGGTGTACGCGTATGCTCCCCCTCCGCCGCCCGTTGTTGCCTACGCGCCGCCCGCACCTGGCCCGGCATATACATGGGTAGGTGGCTACTGGTACCCTGTTGGACCTCGCTGGTCCTGGCATGCCGGTTACTGGGCTCCGCGACCGTTTGCCGGTGCCGCTTGGGTCGGACCCCGCTATTACGGCCATCACTACTACCCGGGTTACTGGCGGCGCTAACAGAGAAGCTTACGCTCGGCACTCCGGTGCTATCGTGAGAGCGAGACCGCACCCATGAAGCTCCGGATGGCCGTCGCCGTTGTGGCCTGCGCCGCTGCGTTTCTCGGCTCTGCGTACGCGATTGACCGTACCTTGCCTCACCCGTTCCGTGAGTACGCGGGCATCGAGTACCGGCTCGGGTCGATCCCCCTGCCTGAGGATTACCAGGAGAAAACGGAATGGGCTTTCGCGCGGCTCATGTTTCCTCCCGGCTGGAACAACGGATACGAGGGGAGGGACAATCCCGATTGGACTCAGGGCACATCGCTCTGGACCCAGGACTTCCCTCGTGCCGACCGCCACTTCTCTTTGGCCGTCCGACGGCTCACGCGGCTCAGCGCCCGTTCGGCAGAGCAGATCGTCAGTTTGGACGATCGCGACGACGTGTACAACTGGCCATGGGTATACGCCGTTCAGGTAGGCGAGTGGGGCATCACCGACGCGCAAGCCGCCAAACTGCGCGACTACTTACTCCGGGGCGGGTTCTTTATGGCCGACGATCTTCACGGCACCGTTGAATGGCAGGTCTTCGAACAAAGCATGAAGCGTGTCTTTCCCAACCGAGCCATCGTCGAAATACCAGACAGCGATCCCATCTTTCACACCGTTTACGATCTCGACGACCGCTACCAGATAGTAGGCCATGATCATTTGTGGGAAGGCCACAAACTGGATGGCTACGTCGCACGCTGGCGCGGCATCTACGACGACAAAGGCCGCCTCATGGTCGCGATTTCAGCGAATTCCGATATCGGCGATTCATGGGAGTGGGCTGACGCGCCAGAATATCCTGAGCGTTATTCGGCTCTCGGCATCCGCTTGGGCGTAAACTACATCGTCTACGCTATGACGCACTGATTACCTGTTCGCAGAACCGACCGGCGTGCCGCTCGCATTCGCGGCGGTAGGCACGTTCTGAATCTCATCCGGGAACTGCGGGCGAGAGAGCGGATGAGTGTGCATCTCGTGGCACGTAAAGCAACGCACTTCCTGCCGGCCTTCGAAGGTGCCGGCATTGATTGAAGCCGTCATCTTGATCATTTCGCGTGCCGTCTTTTTCTCTTTCTTATCGTCGACATCGAACTTCCCCTGGACGTGGCAGAACTCGCAATCCTTGCCCAGCGACCACGCGAAGTAGCGCATCTGGTCAATAAACTGCGAAGTAGGCACGTCCTTCAACGCTTCGGTTTTCACGTTCTTATAGTGCTTCTCTGCGGTCTCTTCTGGTGCTCGTAGGGGCTCTGCCGCCGAGTCCGGCTGCTTCAGCAGCACAATCGTGTTCTGAATGTCATGAGCGGTGCCTGTCTGGCTAACCGTCAGAGTCAGCGTCTGTCCGTCCGGCGAGATGACGTAACTGCGTTTCATGACCGTCGGGCGTCCGGCGACTTCCGCGGTCAAGCTCAGATCGTTGCCTGAGAACGCAGCCGTGATACGATTCGGAACGCCCTGGTAGTAACGCACTACCGGTTTACCAGTCGGGAAAAAGCTCAGGACGGAACGCTGTTCTCCCCGCTGGCCTTTTACGCCTGTAGCCTCATCGAATTCGGTGCCCTTCTCTCCCGTTCGGCGATTCACTACGACTGTCTTCTGCTCGACGAGCATCAGGTAATCCGTCACGGGTGGACCGGCGATCTTACTCTTGGAGAGGTCAGCCTTCCAGACCCCAAGCAGAGCGGGCCTGTCGGACTGCTGGGCGGCAACTGTAACTGGAATGGAACAAGCTAGTAAAAGGGCGGCACCGAATCGCATGGAATGCGCAGTATAACATCGGTGTCCGCGTCAGCTACTTCTTCTCCGGCGGAAGCGGTTTCACCTTACCCCAGAAGATACTGCAATCCTCTATATCCTCCCGGTTCGGAAACAGCTCCGGGAGCCTCATCTCATCGATCCTGTCGTCTTTGCAGGTTTGCACCGTGTAGTACTGGCCGTTCTTCACTTGTTCGTTCAATTCCTTTTCGGAGACGATGTGGAGCAATTTCTCCTGGGCAGGCGGCAAGTCGAGCTTGTGGGCATAAGAGAACTCCATGCCGAACGGCGGTGTGCGATTCAGCAGGAAATAGACCAGTTCGTCGACATAGATCTCACTGCCCTTTGGAGTCACAGAGGCTACTTTGGCCGCAATCTTCTGGTAATCGCGCCAAGTGGTGGAATCACGATCATCGAAGAGCGAGCGCGCCACGGCAAGTGTCAGAAGCGTCAGGACAAGGGCCCCGGCAACTCGCGGGCGTTCCGGTCCCCAGAGCCTAGCTGCAACCGAAAAGAGTCCCACTGCGGCCACAATACTCGCAAACGGGATAGCGAACAGAAAATAGCGTTGGAACGTAGGATGCGCGGTGGCAATGTACAGCGCTAACGCCGCAACAAGAGCGGAAGCAAGGTAAATTTCCCGGCGGCGCTCCTCGTCCCACTCTCTTCGCTTCAAAACATACAGGAAACCGGCAATTCCGAGTGAGCCCAGCAGCAGCGCCGGCGTGGAATCCAGCCAGGCGCTGAGCACATCGATATCGTGCGTCGTGGCGCCTTCCCACTTCACGCGCCGGAACAGGGCCTGATATTGAATGACGTTGAAGAAGACCTGCCGAGGATAGAGGATCCAAAGGGCGATGACCGGGGCAAACGGAATCACCGTTCCCACTGCGAACGCGATCGCCTTTGCCCAGCGCCCCGCCTTCGAAGAATAGAACACGAGCCAAGCGAGCAACACCGGCGTAACCGGCGCAGTCAGTAAGGTGCAGGCAGCGGCGGCTCCGGAACTCAGGCCAGCAAGCAGCGACAGCAGACGGCTTTCTCGCCGGAGAGCGGCGACCGTCAGACGAAACGCCGCGGTGGTCAGCAGCAGCCCGATTGCATAAGCCTGGCCGCTATTTCCGAACTGGACGATCACTTCATTCAAGCCGATGAACGCAGCCACCGCGAGCGCGGCGACAAGGCGCCATTGCGCAATCGGGAAAACGCGAAAAGTATAATCCGCGGCTAGAAAAGTCGCACCCGTGATCTCCAAAGCCGTCCAGACATGTGTGATTCTCCAGCTCTGATGGAAGAGTGCCAGCCAGAACGCATTCCAATACGCATTCAGTGGCGTTTGTGGAAAACAGAAATCAACGTACGGCACCTTACCCTTGTCAATGAGCTGGGCCGCCAAAAGATGAAAGCCTTCGTCCCAGACGAACGCCATGGTCTGCGAGTAGACCAGCAGTCCCGCCCCAATGAGAAACACGAAGCCGAGTAGAGTCCGCCACTGCCGCCTTTGAGTTATCAGCGAATCGTCTGTCAGACTTTGCGTCGGAAGAGCGGGTGTGGAAATCTGCGCCACTGCGCTAAGATTATCAGTTGTAGGCACTTAGATTATTCATGGCAGAACAGAACCAAGCGGCAAACAGCCATCCTGAGCACGGAATGTCCCCTAAGCTCCAGCAGAAAGAAAACGTGTACCAAGCCGAATACTTGGGCAGCGGCACGTTTCAAATCGTTAAACCAAAGCGCACAGACCGAAAGCGTAGGCAATCGGCTCTGAAGGGCACCACGCGCGGCGCTCGCAAGTAAGCCCGCCCGCTTTGTTCACAACGTCTGCGTCACCTTACTGAGCGCGCGCGGACGGTCCGGATCCAGCCCCTTTACTTCCGCCAGGCTTGCCGCCAACAGTTGAGCCGGCACGATGTACGGGATGGGTGTATACAAATCGTCTGCGATACCTGCCTCAACCCGAATGTCGGCGGGAATCACGATCGGTTCCACAGGTGTCCCCCGCCTCTCGGCCGCATGGGGATTGGCCCTGTCCGTAATTAGCAATGCTTCCGCGCCGATTGTGTCGAGCTTGTCCAGCAACTCGCAGGTCGGTTTCCAGGTGACACCCGAAGGGCAGAACAGGAATGCGGGGAAATTGGCCTCCAGCATCGCAATAGGACCGTGCAGCAAGTCGGCCGAAGAGAACCGCTCGGCGACCACGTAGCAGGTCTCCATCAATTTCAGGGCAAACTCGAATGCGTTCGAGTAATTCAGCCCACGCCCGACGCAGACTGCCTGCCGCATAAAGCAATACCGCTCCGCGCGCCCGCGAATCTCGGTTTCTAGCAGCAACGCTCCCGCAACCCATTCCGCAATCCGCTTCAAGTGCTCCATCTTGACGGCGGCTCCGAGCGCCGCGGTTAAGAGATAGAAGCAAATGAGCTGCCCCGTATAGGTCTTGGTCGCTGCCACGCTTCTTTCTTTTCCCGCTCGCACCAGAAAGGCATGATCTGCAAGCTTCGCCAGCGTGCTCTCGCTCTCGTTCGTAATTCCGATAGTGAACGCGCCAGCCTCCTTCGCGCGATCCAGAACCAGATTGGTGTCGGTCGATTCGCCCGATTGCGAAACCGCAATCACGAGTGCATTCTTCCAGGCAAGTGGCGCCCCGTACAGTGTCGAGATGGACGGAGCCGCAAGCGATACCGGAATGCCCGTGCAGATCTCAAGCAGGTATCGCCCGAACTGGGCCGCGTTATCGGATGTCCCCCTTGCGACCAAAACGATGAAGTTTACGGGCCGGCGCGCGAGATGTTCCCCCAACCGCTCCGCCCGTTTGCTCTCCTCCTGCAGGGTGCGTTCAATGATCTCAGGCTGCTGGCGAATCTCGTCGCGCATGGTAGACATCACTGCGACAATACCAGCCTTTTACATCAGTACTCTCTGTCCGCGTACAGGCCCGAGCAGGAATTGAGGTGAAATATAGCTGGACATGGGCGGCCGCGTAATTTTCGGCTTGAGAACCAAAAGCGTCTTGCTCTTCTCCGTATTACGCGTATTCTCGCTGAACAATTGATTGATACCCGGTATGTCCGCCAGACCGGCAATCCCGCTGCGGTTGACGCTCAGCGTCTGCTCATCCAGTCCCCCCAGCACAGCCCATTGGCCCTCCCGCATCGACACGGTCCCCTTAAATCCTCGTTGCAGTATCTCGGGAACCGTTTCAATGGTCAACGGACCAAGTGCCCTATAATCCGCTTCGACGTCCATCGAAACATCGTCGCCGCTCGTCAGGCGCGGCGTTATCTTTAGAATGATCCCGAGGTCCACGAACGAAACTTGCCCAATCGGATTGTAAAGGGCGGACGAGTTCGTTTGTTGCGCATAGCCGGAATAAAGACTCTGCGCGATTGGGTATTTGTCACCAATGTGAAGATTTGCTGTTTGCCCGTTGCCCACTACCACGGTTGCGTCGTAGAGAGTCCGGCTGAACGATTCTGAATAGGTCGCAAAAAAGTTAGAGTTACCCAGCGTGATTCCGAATAGACTTGCACCGCCTCCAAACGCGAGAAACGTCATTCCATTCAGCGAAGCAGGAATAACTCTCTGGAATCCGCCGAGCGGGCCGAGGAGTGCAGCATTTGTTGAGGTGGGGAGCTGCAGCCCGTAGTGATAAGCGACGCTGGAATCTACCGTCAGGATCTGTATCTCGATCGCGAATTGGGCCTTTGGGAGAAGTAATGATTCCAGCAGTCCCCGCGCCACCCGTGCGCGTCCCGCCCGGTCCCGAATCATAACCATCCGGTTGGCGCTGTCCCAACCCACCGTGCGAGCGTTCAGGATCGCACGAACCGAATTCGCCGCGTCAATCAGATCCTTCTGATCGACCGCGTTCGGCAAAGGAAACGTGAGCAGAATATTCGGCTCATATTCGTTGCGTTTCGCCTCGGTATCTTTAGCAACGAAGATCTCTGTATCTGAGATCGGGAACATGAAAGTTCCCGTGACGGCCGTCAATGCCTCCATTGCGGTCCGAAAATCCACCCCCGAGATCTCGAACCGCACGTCTTGCTTGGGATCGAATTCCGGATCGAAAACGACCCGGATCTTATAGCGTGAAGCTACCTGCTCGAACAGTGAACGCTCGCTTGCGCGCAAGTTGAAGTCAGCCGAAATTTGCGGGACCTTCAGAGTCGGCAGCGGTCCCAGCTTTTCCTCACGTTGCCAGTCGCTCAGCCGCGCCAGTTCAACCGGAGGCTCTCCATACTGTTTCTCCCGCTCGGCTTCTTCGGTCGCCTGCTGAACATCCGGGTTTATGTCCGCCTGTTCAACGTCGGCCTTGGTCAGCAGCTTGGCTGCCGAAGCCAGCGCATCCCGATTGGCCCTGTAAGACTCTGTTTTTGGATCGCGTGCTGCCGCTTCCGCGTAAAGGAGATACGCGCGGACAGTCTCGCCTGAGTTTTCGGCCTTTTTTGCCCGTTTGGCCAGCCGCGCGGCTACCGGGTCCGGGGATGCTTGGCACAAAAGCACACCTAGAGCCAGAAATAAGATCGGCAGCTTCAAATCTTCAAGACGGGCGCGCGCGCCGGCGCGTGGAGATCGTGACGTGTTTAGTGCCCAGGCGCAACATAGCCGGGGGGGTGTGCCGCTCCCTCGCCGAAGAAGTACTCTTCCATTTGCTTGAGCAGAAATTCCTGCGCTTCGGGCGTACCCAAGTTGAGCCGGTACTCGTTCATGATCATCTTCATTTGCTCAACCCACATCCGCCAAGCTTCCTTCGAGACGTTATCGTAGATCCTTTGACCCAATGGATGCCCGTCGAAAGGGACTTCGTCTAACCCGGGAAGCTCCCGTTGCAGCTTTACGCAGAAGACCGTTCGCTCACCCGTCGGCGTCGGTCCGGCAGTCGTCGCCATTCAACCTCTCCTCACGTTTCTAACTTGAGGATAGCCCAGCGGATAGAGCGCGAAGCGGTTATGAAGCGCTCTGGACAGCCTCGGCCGCCAATGCGTCGGAAGCCGCGCCGTTACCGCGACGTTGACCTTCCCGTTCGAGGAAAGCCGAAAGCCGCAGCAATGTCGCGCCCTCCTGCGAAAACCCTTGCTGTACGGCCTTCAGGTATCGCCGCAACATATCCGTCCGGGCGGCTTTGCGCATTTTGCAGTTCTGAAGATCCAGGAGCAGTTCCAGTTCCCACTGCGTAAACGTGTGCCGACGGACAGAGCCGCCGATCACCTCATGCACGAGCTGACTGAACGACGCCAGATCAGACCGTTCCCATCGTTTCTCGTTCAAACTGAGTAGTGGGTCAAATATAGAAAAGTTCTAAGATTTCCCTGCGAATCGGCGCCACTGCCTCCCACTTTGTTCGTGAGGACGGGATTGCTGCCGCATTTCGCTGACATTTCTCCTGGGCAGCTGGCGCTCGCTTTCCTGTCCTGCCTCCTCCTGTTCAGCGGTTTGGATGATTTCGTCCCCGTTTTAGTCTGCCTCTGGCATGGTTTTCTCCGCCCCAAGCCGGAACCCTCTTCCGACGGCGAAGGAGAAGCGCTGACGGAGCGGCGGATCGCCATCTTCGTGCCCTGCTGGAAAGAGTCGGGAGTCATCGAAAGGATGATACGGCAGAATCTCGCACGCATCCGTTACGACAGCTTCGATTTCTTCCTCGGCGTTTATCCGAACGACCAGGCGACGGTTGAGGTAGCTGAGGATTTGAGCAGGAATCTCTCAAATGTTCACGTCGCAGTCTGCCCGCATCCCGGCCCCACATCTAAGGCCGACTGCTTGAACTCGGTCTACGACGGGATGTGCCGGTATGAGGCCCAAACAGGGGTCCAATTCGACACCGTGGTGCTTCACGATGCCGAGGATGTCATTCATGCGGATGCTCTCCGGGTCATCCACCGGGAACGGTTTCGGTACGCCATGGTTCAGGTTCCTGTCTTGCCATTGCCGACCCCATTTACTGAATTCACCCACGCCGTCTATTGCGACGAATTCGCGGAATTCCAAAGCATCGATATGCGCGCTCGCGAGTATTGTTCCTCCTTCATTCCATCGAATGGCGTTGGCACTGGATTCGCGCGAAAGATTCTCGATCAGCTGGCACGTGACCGGAACGGCCGCGTCTTCGACCCGGCAAGCCTGACGGAAGACTATGAGATCGGTCTCTACATTTACGCCGCCGGCTTTCCTCAGCGCTTCTCGCCTCTCACTCGCGACAGCAAAAACCAGCTGGTCGCCACGCGTGAATATTTTCCGATGAACATTCGCTTCGCCATCCGGCAACGCACGCGCTGGGTAACCGGAATTACTCTGCAATGCTGGGAGCACGTCGGTTGGCAAGGGTCAGGCTGGACGAAATACTGGTTCTGGCGCGATCGCAAGGGTCTGATCACGAACCCCCTCAGCCTGCTAACGAACCTCGTTTTCGTGGCGGGCGTCGTCGATTGGATTCGCAGCGCCGCCGCCCATCGCCCGTGGGCATTCGCTATTACACACCCCCGGATAATCGCGCTTTGCTGGGCCACGCTAGTCTTGCAATGCTTCCGGTTGTGTTTGCGCATCATCTGTGTTGCGGGCCTGTTCGGGTCACCGTTTGCCGCGGGTGTCCCCCTGCGGGCGTTTCATGCGAATTTCATCAACACCTGCGCCACATTGCGTGCAGTGTGGCGCTACACGCGCGCGCGGCTTCGCAAAACGGCCCACGTCTGGTTGAAAACCGACCATGCCTACCCGACGTCCGAATCGGGACATCTGGAGCGCCGCCCTTTGGCCGACGTGCTCGCGCAGAGCGGATTCGTCACCCAGCCGGAATTGCAGACCGCCCTCACCCATGTCACCGGCGACAATGATCTGGCCGATCACCTTCTGGCTCGGGGCCTTATGTCAGAAACGGAGCTTTGCCGTGCCTTGAGCCTGCAATGCGGGGCGCCCATCGCGAAGATAGATCTGCGTCGCCTTCACCGGTCGGCGACTCGTACGCTCCCCGCAAGCATCGAAAACAGGTTTAAGGTTGTACCCTTCAAGATTGAACGTGGCAAGCTCTATCTGGCTGGCTCACGCGCACCTGTCGGAGACACCTGGACCGCCCTGAGCAAATTCACATCACTTGCTACCGAATTTCAGTTGGTTCCGAGCACAACTTACAACAGGCTCAGAGCCCTGCTCTATGGCTCCTAATGTTTGCCGCCATTGCGAATCGCCGGGTTGAAAATATCAAACGGGGCGAACGCGATAATCTTCCACTTCCCATCAATTGCCTTTAACTTCACCGTGATCTCTCCTTGCCGATGTTCGGTCGAGTCGCTCGTCCGGTCTGTAATCGTCAAATCCCAATCGACTTTGAGAACGGTTTCCGTGTCGGTGTCCTGCTCGTCTGCGATCTCGATTTGATTGGTCACGTCGAATGAGTCCGCCAAGCCTTGGAAGTATTGCCGGACGGTGTCGTAATCCCGGCAAGATTTGTCGAACGCGCTTATAGCGTCAGAGGCCGATCCCGCGGCGAGCGCATTGGCAACTTGATTTACCGTTCCGCGCACATCGCTTTGACGATCCGCCCATAGCAAGGAGGTCAGAAACAGCGGAACGATAAACGTCCGTGAGCTCAACGGTCGCCTAGGTCCGGTAACTGCCATTAATCCGTATGTAACCTTCGGTCAAATCGCAGGTAAAGAATCGTGCTTGTGCCTGGCCACTGCCGCGCACCACCACTCGAATCTCGACCTCGGCTTGGTCCAGGAGAGTCTTCATCTGACTTTCATCCATCGGAGCAGCCAATCCGCCCTGACAAACGAGTACGTTCTGCAGGTAGATATCGGTCTTCCGGGGATCGAACTCGACACCGGAATACCCGGCCGCCGCGAGAATTCGGCCCCAATTCGGATCGCTGCCGGCGATTGCGGTCTTCACGAGCGGCGAGTTGGCAATCGCTCGACCGACCCGCCGTGCCTCTTGCACGGTTCGGAATCCGAGCGCGCGCACCACGATCAGCTTTCGCGCCCCTTCGCCGTCAGCTGCGATTTGTTCCGCCAGACTGTCCAGGATGCGCTGCACGGCTGCTTGCAACACCTCCCGCTCACGGCCTTGCGGCCGAACTCGGGCGGCTCCGTTTGCCAGTAATGCAACGACATCATTGGTGGACATGTCACCGTCCACTGTCAGGGCGTTATAGCTGGTTTCGATTCCCTC
>JAFAUR010000826.1 GCA_019243205.1 Acidobacteriaceae bacterium
ACAACGTGGCGGGACTGCGCGCGTGGCAATGGCTCTACATCCTGGAAGGCATCCCGCCCGTGTTAGCGGGTCTCCTGGCTTTCGCTCTTTTCCGGATAGCCCCGCAAAGGCTCAGTGGTTGCGCTCAGAGCAGAAGGAGTTGGTGCAGCGGATGATCTCTGACGAGCGGAGCGGCCGGGGGCCTGCGCTCTCTCGTTCGGATCATTTTCTTCACGCCTTGAAGAACCCTGCTGTCTGGCTGCTTTGCCTGGTTTTCTTCGGCGTTCGTCATGGCAAGCTATGGCATTGGATTCTGGCTGCCGCAGATACTCTCGGAAAATTCAAGCAAAGATCCGTGGGTCATCGGCTTGCTTTCGATGATCCCCTGGGCCGTTTGCGCAGCCGCTATGATCCTTGTCGGAAGGCACTCAGACCTCAGCGGGGAACGGTGCTGGCACGTGTCTCGTTCCGGGTTCACCGCGTTTGTTGGATTCACCCTCTCATCCATTCCGCATCTGCCGTCAGGCTTCGGACTCTTTGCGCTGAGTCTTGCGACAGCGGGCGTGATGGCATCGATCGCGACGTTTTGGTCCCTTTCGGCCGGGCTCCTCCGGAGCACCGCAGCCGCTGCGGGAATTGCGTGGATCAACTCTGTCGGCAGCCTGGCCGGGTATGTCAGTCCCTATTGGGTAGGGGAGGGTTCGCGATGCAACGAACAACATGGTATGGCCGTTACTGCTCTTAGCTGGCTCGTGTCTCGTTGCCGCCATCGCCGTCCTAGCCCTCCGCTCTCAATCGCAACCGAGAGCGTTGCATTCGTCAGGACGACTCACGAGCGCATGAAGCGACAAGGCGGGAAATTGAACGCGAACGCAACTATCAGTGACTGAAAACAGAAGGATCGAGCCGGCGGAAAACCGGCCAGGAGACCGGATGACTGAACAACAACAGGACCGAAGACAATTTCTTAAGACCGCTGCGCTGGCAGCTCCGCCCCGTTTCATGCAGGCCGCCCCGCCACGTGCGAAGAAGATGATCGGCATGCAGATAGGCGCAGTGTCGTTTATTGATGAGGGCGCAGAAAAAGTGCTCGACATCCTTCAGGAGACAGGCGAAGTGAATACTCTCTTTCTGGCGGTTTTCACGTACGGTCGCGGAATCGCCGGGCGACAGATTCCGGGCCAGCCCCTACCGGATCACGGGAAGCAGGTCTACGATCTCGACTTCCATGGCGGGAATTTCGCCACGCCTCACGCACAGTACTACAGAGACACTGTTCTGAAAGAAACGCGCGCCCCCGATCACGGTGACTATGACGTGCTGGCCGAAGTTCTGCCGGCCGCCAAGAAGCGAGGGATGAAATCCATCTGCTGGCTGGAGGACGTTTTCCGGCGGGACATCCCGAACATCGACAAGTTACAGGAAGTAGACTTGCACGGCAGGAATGCCACTACGCTGTGTTTCAACAATCCGAATTATCGTAACTTTCTTACGGGCCTGGTGGAAGACTATGCCCGTTCTTACGATATCGACGGACTGATGTGGGGGTCAGAAAGACAAGGCGCTCTGAGCAACGCGCTGGGGGCCATGCACGGGGGTGCCAGAAGTGATCCGGGCAAGGTTACGTGCTTTTGCCAGTTCTGCCAGAAGCGCGCCAAAGAGGAAGGGATCAACGTGGTTCGCGCTCGGGAAGGATTCACGGCTCTTGAGAAGTTCGTTCAAGCAGGGCGGGCGGGCAACAAGCCCGTGGACGGAAGTTACGTAACGTTTTGGAGGATCCTACTCAATTACCCGGAGATCGCCGCATGGGAAATGCTCTGGACAAAGAGTCTGCGCGATACTTATAAGGCGATCTACACAACTGTAAAATCGGCCAAGCCCAACGTATGGGTTGGTTGGCATATCTGGCACAACGACTCATTCAATCCCATTTATCGCGCTGAACAGGATCTGCAGGTGCTTTCCGAATATTCGGATTACCTGAAGATGGTGATTTACAACAATTGTGGCGGAGAGCGTATGGCCACTTATATAGACAGCGTTTCGCAAACGATTTATGGAGATACGCCGAAGCCACTACTGCTCGATTTTGAATATAGCGTCATGCACTATAAAGAGGCCGGTTTGGAACAAATCATCCAGCATGGGTTATCCAGCGATTATGTCTACCGCGAAACAAAGCGCGCAATCGATGGAACAGCTGGAACGAAAACTAAGATCTGGCCGGGGATCGACATTGACATCCCTACAGACCCAAACCACAGCAAGTGTACGCCGCAGGGGACGAGAGACGCAGTGCTAGCCGCCTTCCGCGCCGGAGCGCCTGGCGTCATTTTGTCGCGAAAATATTCCGAAATGAAGCTGTCAAACATCAAGGGAGCCGGTGACGCGGTACGCAGTTTATGATCGTATGCTGTAGCGGTCTCGCAAAAGTCGAAATGATTGCAGGATGCCGAAAAATTCTCGACCCGCAAAATTCGCAGAATGCCGGACGGACAGCACTCGTCTAATCAGGGCCGTCAGACACCGGATAATCTGTTGCGACTGAGGTAACCTGCCGGTAAGGGTAGGAAATGTCCCGACCGAATCGTAAGGGCTTAAATTTGCACCGTCTGCTGCTCCTCGCGGCGCCAGTTCTCTTGACAGCAGCGGAGGGCACTCCGCAGATCACATTCGATAAGGATGTCGCCCCCATCCTCTACTCACATTGCGTGGTGTGTCATCACGCGAACGATATCGCGCCCATGTCACTGGTCACCTATCAAGAAGTTCGACCTTGGGCGGCCGCGATTCGTCAAGCTGTCGTTCAGCGGATCATGCCGCCATGGCACGCAGACCCGCACATAGGCGAGTACATCAATGATTCCCGGTTATCTGAAGCAGATATGGCAACCATCGACGCGTGGGTGAAAAGCGGCGCAATGGAAGGATCAAAGGAAGATCTGCCGCCCGCACCGCAATTCAATAATGGCTGGCATATCAAGCCTGATCTGATTTTGACCATTCCCGAGCAAACCGTTGCCGCCGCCAATCAGGATGACTATGAATACATCTATGTGCCCACCAACTTTCAGGAAGATCGTTGGATTCAGGCGGCTGAAGTGGTGCCGGGGGACCGCCGCGTCGTGCATCACGCAACGGTGAGCGTGATTGCAGCAGACAAGGTTCCGATCGGCAAGAAAGCCGGAGAGAACCTGGGTCCATTCGAATTTCGTACTGGCCAAGTGAATCACCTGAAGCCCGACGCGCCCGTGTCGGACGACGGTTGCGCCACGAGCACGGTGCCGGGCTTAGAAAGTTTTTCGAGCGGTTATGTAAATCATGTGCCCGGCATCTATCTTCCCGGTCACTTGGCAGAGGTTCGGCCGCCGGGATACGCGCTGAAAATTCCGGCCGGTTCGTATCTGCAATTCCAAGTGCATTACAGCAATCGCTTGAAGGAAACAGTAACGGACCGCACCAGCATTGGTCTTGTGTTTGCGAAAGAACCCGTTACGCACGAAGTTGCACAGTACGAGATCTGGAACAACTACTTCCTGATCCCCCCAAGCGATAGTGCGCACAAAGTCACTTCCTGCTTTACATTGCCGAAAGATGTCACTGTGGTGGCTTATACTGCACACATGCATTTTCGTGGCAAGAGCATGACCACGGAAGCCATTTACCCGGACGGACGACATGAAGTGATCTTCAACGTTCCCAAGTATGATTTTCGATGGCAGGAAACTTACTTCCTTAAGCACCAGTTTTTGATGCCAAAAGGCACGAAGTTGGTCACCACTGCCTATTTCGACAATTCAGTGAACAACCCTCTAAATCCGGATGCAACGAAAGCGGTCCGCTGGGGCGAACCGAGCAATGAAGAAATGATGGGTTTTTGGCTTGCTTATGCGGATGATGTGCCGCAAAAGCCAGCGGAACCGTCAAGCGGCCTCGAGAGCAAGCAGTAATGACGGCATAGGCGATCCGGGCTTGCCTGGACCCCAATCTCGGTTGACACATTCTCTTCCCGCGACTACAGTAATGCAAGCGCTTCAACTCTAGGTTCTTGCCACGAATGAAAAATTCTGCCCTGTCCCGCCGCGAATTTGCTGCCCTCATCATGACCGCACCTGCTTTGCTGAACAGCAAGCAGACGAGTTCAGACGCTGCGCGGGTAAAAATTGATACGGGCCGCACCGTGGGCCAGATCGACGAGAAAATCTACGGTAACTTTCTCGAGCACCTCGGCCGTTGTATTCAGGGCGGCGTCTTTGATGAAGGATCTCCTCTGTCCGATACCGACGGCTTCCGGCGAGATGTCCTCACCGCCGCTCGAAACCTGCATGTCTCGTTGTTGCGATGGCCGGGTGGTAACTTTTCGTCGAACTATCACTGGAAAGACGGTATCGGTCCTCGCGACTCCCGGCCGCGCCGTCTCGAGATGGCTTGGGGCACTATCGAGGACAACCGTTTCGGCACCCATGAATTCCTCAACTATGTCGCGCAGCTTGGAGCCGAACCGTACATCTGCGCCAATTTGGGCACGGGCACATGGGATGAGGCGCAGCAGTGGGTCGAGTACGTCAATTTCGAGGGTGATACGGCCACGACGCGTCTCCGCAAGACGAACGGGCGCGACAAGCCGTGGAGCGTAAAGTACTGGGGTTTAGGAAATGAGATGGACGGTCCGTGGCAGATGGGACACCGTACGGCAGAGGACTACGGTAAATTTGCACTCGAGGCGGCCAAGCTGATGCACTGGACTGACCCAACCATCAAGCTGGTCGCCGCGGGGTCATCCAATTTCCGGCCGGGCGCTGATTGGACCGGCTGGAACCGGACGGTCCTCCAGTACCTGAAGGAGCACATCGACTATCTTTCGTTGCATTGCTACGTGGGCAATCCGGAGAACGATTATTATGAGTTCCAGGCAAGCACTCTGGAGCTGGCGGATCGCACCAGGGTCGCAAAAGGCATCATCGCCGAAGCCTTATCGGGAGCGCCCGGCAACAGGAAAATCTACATTGCTTGGGATGAGTGGAACGTCTGGTATCGGGCGCGTGGTGACGCTCAGCGAGGGCGGCGGATTCTCGAAGAGCACTACAATCTTGAAGACGCTCTGGTCGTTTCGAGCTTCTTGAATACGTTCCTCAACAATGCGGATATCGTCAAGATCGCCAACATGGCCCAGCTGGTGAACGTGATTGCTCCTATCTTCACCAATGAAAAGGGTCTATTCTTGCAGACCATTTACTATCCGCTGCAGTTGTTTGCGAGCAACTGTCGTGGCGTTGCGCTTGATTTGGCAACAGAATGCCCGACGTACGCCACAAAGAATCGCCGTGCTGTACCGTACCTCGACTTTTCCGCCGCCTACAACACGGATGGAACACTCGTGCTTAACGTCACGAATCGGCACCGCGATCGCGCATTAGACGTTGCCTTCGAGGCCGAAGATAAGCAGTTCGCTGGGGAATTTCAGGTCTCTGAAGTCAACGGACCCGACATCAAGGCCGAAAATAATCTTGATAGCACCACGGTCAAGGCGAACGTGGGCAAGCCGGTTTCGGCGAACGGCAAGATCCTTAAATGCACCGTCGCTCCACACTCGTTTACTCAACTAAAAGGGCGTCTTGCGTAGTCAGCTACAGACGCCGCGGGCGAGCGTTGGGCGCCCGAAGCGTAAGTTCCGGATCCCAGGACTCTACGCAGGAGCGAAATGGCGTTCTTGCATCGCTGACTCCTGAATTTGTTAAAACTGGCCGTAACACAAAATGATCAAAATCACTGGCTTGTTCCTGGCGTGTGCCGTCCTGTTTGTCGCGTCTTCACTGAAATCCCGAACCGCAGAAGAAACAGGCGAGAGCCTGATCGAGGCATTCCGGTTAGTTGAAGTCGCCTCCGTTTCCGACGCTATGGAACAGCTTTATGGAAAGCGTGCCTACATGTCGCATGACATGCGGCCTTTAAACCCCACGAAGTTCGCCGGCCCGGCCGTCACGGTTCTGCTCAAGAAGGACGAGAATACGGAAGGATCCAAGGCACTCCAGGGCATGCTCGACGCCATCGATGAAGCCGGGCCCGGCTCGGTTTACGTTATGGTGCTTGAAGACGGAACGAATTACGCCGGCATCGGCGGATTGATGAGTACCGCCATGAAATCTCGTGGCTTCGCGGGTGCCGTCGTAGATGCCGGAATTCGAGATACTCCTCAGATTACAAAGCTGCAATTCCCAGTCTTCAGCCGCGGCGTTGTTCCTTCCACGACAGTGAATCACTACCGCTTTGCCGGGAAGAACATCCCTGTTACGTGCTCCGGCGTTACCGTGAGCGCTGCCGACATCATTGTCGCCGACATGGATGGAGTGGCCGTTGTTCCGCGCGAACATGCGCAAGAGGTATTGAACAGAGCCCAGCAGTTAGATGATAGTGAGCACAGTATGCTGCCGTTCATCGAGAAGTACAAGTCGATTCGCGAAGCCGTTGCGAAGTTCGGCCGTCTCTAGAAGCGCGCTACGGCCGCCGACGCAGGCTAGCGTATAAAGAACGGATGCTAAATCCGGCTGCAACTGTCGAAGTGCTTGAGGCCGATCCCTTTTCTCGAACGACGGTTGGTTCTCCTACATACCGAATTGGCCGAGACAACG
>JAFAUR010000940.1 GCA_019243205.1 Acidobacteriaceae bacterium
CGGATTCGTGCAATAGGCATCCGTAAATCGGACCGAAGTGCGAGCGAGTTCATCCAGGTTGGGAGTGTGAGCGACGGGATCGCCCGCTGCGCCCAGGCAGTCGCGCTTGTGCTGATCGGACATGATGAGGAGCACGTTCTTTGGCCGGTCATTCGCTCCCTGCCCGGACCAGGCACACTGTGTTGCGCTCAGAGCGGCGGCGAGACGTGTCAGACAAGCCCGCCGCGTCGGCGTAGTGTTGAGTTCCACGCTTCAGAAGGATATCTTCACTGCCATCTGAATGATTCGCGCCGGAAGCGTGCTGCTGATGACTCCGGCTTGCGGTGTACCGATTGTCGCATTCGGCGGGTTGAAATTGGCGCGATTGAAGCTGTTGAACCATTCCGAGCGCAAATCCAAGCCGAAACGCTCCGTGAGCGGGAAATGCCGCACCAGGCTGAGATCGACATTGAAATATCCCGGGCCGACGAGTATGCCGGTGCCGGAGTTTCCGAACGTGTATTGCGCGGGAGTGGAGAACGCGCTCGTATCGAACCAATGATAGATGCTTCTCTGATCGGATGGCAGGTTGCCGTCTGCACTGCGATTGGGCCGCTGTGTGCCGCCTCCTGCCGAGTTCGACACATTCGTGCCTAATACAGCCGTGAAGCGCGGTCCCGTTTGCGCCGTCCAGATGCCGCTCAAATCCCAATTGCCCAATATGTAGGAAAGAGGTCCCTGCGTGAGGTACTTGCGATTCCGGCCGAGGGGGATCTGGTATACGTGATTCACCGAAAGCACGCTCTTATAGTCATCCGGTGTGGGACCCCAATTACAAGCTATGCAGAAATGATTTTGAATATCGGAATTGCCGCCGCCGTTTGGATTTCCGACATCCGACAAGTAACTGGAATAGGTGTAAGACGCGCCAAACGTGAGTCCCCGCGAAAAGCGCTTTTCTAAGTGCAACTGGACGGACTGGTACTTGGAATCGCCGGCATTGGTCCGATACGCCACGTTAACCAGGTTCGGATTGATCAAGAAGTACGGACGCCGCGGGCCCTGCGCTCCCGGCCCGGGAATCGATTGATTCAGGTTCTGGCTGTTGACCAGGATCCGCTCGCCACGCGTGGCGACATACGTGGCCGAGAACATCCAATCGGACCAAAGCTCCCTTTGGATTCCGAAACTCCATTGAAGAATTTCGGTTTGACGCAAACTCATGTTCCATGCGTTGGGACTGCCTGAAGATAAAGCGACAGGGTCGGATATGCTCGGCTGAACAGGAATCGGAAGGCCTTGGCTGAGCGTTGAGGCAGGCGCGCCGTTGATATTGGTCGCGATCACCTGCGTGAAAAAGTACGGGAGGTTTTTGTAGAGCTGCGCTCCTCCTGCCTCCATGTCGACGTATGAAATACCGAATCCGGTACGCAGGATCGTCTTTCTATCGGAACCGAGCCCATAAGCAAGGCCCACACGCGGAGCAGGCGTGTCGTAGTCAAAATTGCGTAAGCGGCTCCCGTTGCCATTTATGCCTGCCACAAGCAATTGCCCGGTGTTGATGTTCAGGTTCGCCCAATGGTTGTGGACGTCATAAGGAGGAGCATCCACCTCCCATCGAAATCCGAGATCCAGTGTCAGGCGATCGGTAACACGCCAGGTATCTTGCACAAACGGAGCCAATTGAAAAATCCGCATGCCGAAAGTACTCGTGAGCACGTTGCGGCTCGCCGCGTCATAAGCGCCGAGTGCAAGGTCGGCCAGAACAGTTTGTGAACTAGTGCTACCGATCTGCCTTGTAAACTGCCCGTTAAAGTCGAATGTGCCGCGCGTGGGAAAGGCCGAGTATCCGTTGAAACGATGCCGCAGGAAGAGCATACCCGCCTTAAAGGTATGCGCGCCGCGTACGTGCGTCACGGCTCCATCGAGCTGGAAAGTCGTAATCTGGCTGTCCTCCGGAAACGTCGAGTTATCCCCAAGAGTCTGAAACCCGGACATGGTGAAACTCGGCAACCCGCCCGCCTTGTTGTTGATATTGATTCCCGGGATTCCGATCTGGGCCGCGGTATTGTAGGCTCCGCCTAGAGGTGTGATGTTCGCGTTCCAGCGCACAACGGCAAAATGCGATTCGAGCACGGTATTCGGCGTGAAGGTTTTTGTGTAGCCCAGCACGGCCGATTGATTCACCAATGGCGTAGTGGTCCCCGTTCCCGTACTCGTGGTTCCTACGCCCGTCGTTGCCAGGTAAGGCCCGGTCTGAATTCCGGAAACAGGCGCGGCAGGCAATGTACCGGGAACAACCTGGTTGCTGTTGTCGTAGCTATAACGGAAAAAAAGGTGATCCGACGCGCCCAGATTCTGGTCGACGCGGATATCAAACTGGTCGGTCTGCTGCGTGAGCGGAGGGTTGAAGGTGAAGTTGTTCGTAGCGCCTGACGTAGTGGGCGCAGGCAGCAGCTTCATCAGGTTGCTGGCGACGGGATCGAGCAGGGTCGGCGTGATCTGATTCCCGGCGAATGGCACGCGCTGCACCTGGCCGTTCACCGTTTGCGTGGCGTACGGGTTATAGATGGGAACGCCGAGAGCGGCGAAGTTGCCGGTCTCGATCATCTGCCGTTGTGCCAGCGTCGGAATCGTGGACGTAAAGGTTTGAGGGAAGGTTAGACGAATGCCTTGATAGTCACCGAAGAAAAACGTCCGGTTGCGAATGATCGGACCGCCAATGGTCCCGCCGAACTCGTTTCGACGAAAGGCCGGCCGCGCAATGCCGTTCAGGTTATTGAAAAACGTATTAGCGTTGAGTTTGTCATTGCGGAGAAATTCCCAAGCGGCTCCGTGTAACTCATTTGCGCCGGACCTAGTTGCTACTTCCGTCACCGCGCCCGCCGATTCTCCATACTGGGCTGAATAGTTACTCGTCATGACGCGATATTCCTGGATTGCGTCGACGACCGGCACAATGATCAGCGTGTTCAACCAGAGATTGCGATTGTAAACACCGTCAATGAGATAACTGTTTCCGGCAGCAACGGCGCCATTGACGCTATAGTTTGCACCGCCGCGCATGGCGTACGGACTAGCGCCTTCAGCCAAATTCGAAGCGGAACCGACGTGAGCGCCCGGCGTAAGCAGAACCAGATCCGTAAAGTCGCGGCTCACCAGCGGCAAGGCAACCATCTGGTTTTTGTCGACCAGAGCTGAAACTTCGGCGCTTTGGGATTGGAGCAGAGGCGGGGTTGCCGTAACAGAAACGGTTTCGGTTTGGCTGCCCACAGCGAGTTGCAGGTCGACGGTCTGGTTAGTAGCGGCTGTCAAGACAATGCCGGCCCGGACAAGCCTTTGGAAACCCAGCCTCGCGACCGTGATGGTGTACTCACCTGTCGGGATGGCAGACGCGACATACTGGCCATCTGCGTTCGTGCCGACGATGCGCGTGAATTGCGTCGCTGTATTGACCAGCGTGACCTGCGCATCGGCCACATACGCGCCCGATGGATCAGAGACGGTGCCGCTGATGGTTGCTGTGTCTTGCGCATAGGATTGGCCGAGAGCGAGGGCGCTAAGGACAAAAATTGCGCGGAAATACCGTATCAAATGAGACCCCCTCCTGTTTAGCAGAGAATTATATCGTAGCGTTG
>JAFAUR010000968.1 GCA_019243205.1 Acidobacteriaceae bacterium
TGCCTTCGGCGGGGGAAGCGCTGGTCACGATCACGGTATGCAGAGGCTGTAGACCCTGCATGTGATTCAGCCGCGTCCGTAAAGTGCGGAACTCTTCCGCCGGAGCCTCTCGTGGACGGGCGAGATTCACAATCAGAGAATCTTTCAGGGGCCGGTACGGAACTTCTTTCGCGCTCGCGATGATCTCATGGACATGGTCAAGATCAATGAGCGGATCTAACGCTCCTGCTGCGGCGGCAGCAGGCAGTGCCGGCGCCACCTCTCGTTGCGAAACGCTCGTATGTACAGCGGGTGCACTGATTTCCGGTTGCGGTACCGCCGGGATCTCCCGTTGAGGAATTTCCGGTTGAGACGTTTCCGGTTCTGGGATCTCCTCGGGCGGTGGAGGGGGCACTCTGGGCGGCGCGGGCGGAACCCTGGAAGCTTGCGTACGGGGCGCAGGGCGAGTTGTATCAGATGATTCCTGCGCGGCTTTACGCAGCGCGTCGTGAACACGGCTCATTTTCTTATCCTCTGCCCAGATAGTAATGGGCGACTGAACCAGCAACAATGGCCAATCCCGCGATGGTCGCAGTGGCCCAACCGACCCACATCATCTGCTTCCGCCGCTGAACGACCACATCGTTCTCGAGCAGCGGGATGCTTCCGAGGATGGTGAGTTGAGTGTAGAGACGCGCGTCTTTCAGGTTCTTGAGCGACATGTCTTTGAACTCGCGAAACGCTACGATAACTAGTCCAAGCAAAAACCCGACTACGCCCCCGACAGGTACAATCTTTAACCTGTTGGGCGCAAACGGTGCAGGTGGAAGCGAAGCTTGATCGATCACTTCGAGAGTCTCTCCCTGCTTACGTTCGTCGATGTGATTTGCCAACACAGCCCGCTGCAACTTGGCTTGGGAATCCAGATAGTGCTGTTTCGCCAGATCACGGTCACGTTGCAGATCGGAGTATTCTTTTTCACCCGCCGGAACGTTCTCGAAGCGCGCCTGGTAGCTACGGAGCGCCTTATTGACGGAACCCATGTCGCGATTTATCGCCTGTAGCTCCATTTGGTTCGCCTTCAACTGAAGCTGGATCTGATCGACGATCGTTTGGGCATCGAACTTCTGCCCGTATTTGGCGTCAAACGCCGGATCAGTCTTCGGAACCACTTTGGCTAGAGAATCTCGCTGCTTCTTCAGGAATGCCAGGCGGTCGCGAGCCGTCTGAAGATCGGGATAATCATCCGTATATCTCTCTTGCATCGAGAGAATGTCGTTTTCCAGATTCTCGATCTGCTGGTCTAGACCGTTCAGCTTTGCATTGTGAGTGATGACCGCCGGACTTTGAATCTGCGAGGCACGCTCTTTCGCCACCCTGAGGTCGTTTTCCAGCATCATCCGTTGTTCGTTCAAACGGAAGGCTTGCCCGTTCAGGGAGTCGAGACGCCCGGATAACGCGCCCATCTGGGACATGTTCATCTGCATCTCTTCGGGCAGCCGGCCGGCATTCTTTTCGCGATATTCGGCTAGTTTGTTCTCCGCCTGATCCAAATCCTGCTTGGCATGGTCCGCCTCATCTTTAAGGAACTGGTAAGCCGCTTGCTGGCTTTCGGCCGTTTCGGCGCTGCTGGAGTTCATGAAGCGTGTAACCAGGTCTTGGCAGACTTTCTGAGCAACGTATTTGTCCGGATAGACGAAGGCAACAATCATCGCCGGCAATATGCGGCCGCCGGCAATTCCGCCTTCCGTCGGTCGAATGACAATCGACCGACGCATCTCGTCCAGTACGTCCTCGAGCGGTTCCTTTTTGAGTTCCTTCTTGTACAGGCCGTAAGTGTTGATAATGCCGGACAACGCATTTCGGCTAAGGATGCTTTGCGCCATGCTGTTGATGCGGTCCGCCACGTCCTGGCTAGTCAACTTCGCCGCCAGATCCGGTGCGAGTTGCTCGGGTACAACGCGGATGCGTGCCTCGGAATAATATGAGTCCGTCATCATGAAGGCCACAACCGTGGAAACGACAAGGCCCAAGAAAGTCGGTGCAATCAGCCAGCCGATGTTGCGACGGATGATATCGACATAATCGCCAAAGTCGTAAGGCCGGCGAGGGGTGGAGAGTGGATCTAGCATAAACGGATATTGGGTGCTTTTGGTCTAAGGAACGACGATATGATCGCCGGGTTCGATGGCAATATTTTGGTCCATATGCTTGCCACGTAGCACGTCGTGATAGTTAAAGTAAATTCGTTTGCTACCGCGAAGCACGTAGATTTTCTTTTGGTTCGCAAATTCGCCCACGCCGCCGGCCCTGCTGATTGCTTCGAGCACGGTTGTAGGCGTCACGAGCGCATACTCACCTGGACGCGCAATCATACCGTCCATGAAGTAGCGCTTGCTACCGACCTCCTGAACGGTTATGGTCACCAGGGGCTTATTGACATATTTCTTGAGCGCTGTCGCAACGATGTCCTGAACCTCATTCGGCGTTTTGCCGCCCGCCTCCAGGTCGCCTACGAGGGGCAAAGTGAATCTTCCGTCCTGGTGGACGGCAACCGGACCTGAGAATTCCGGCTCGGCCCAAACGCGAATCAGCAGAACATCATTCGGCCCGATCTTATATTTATTCGAGTCGACGGGCGCTCCCCCTACCATCGCGCCTCCCGCGTTTCCCGAAGGCCCACCTTCATTAGGCTGGATCGGCTTCGGCTGCATCGGAGCCGGATTGGCAGGCGCCTGCGGCTGCAACGGGTTCGGGTTTTCTTTCTGATCTTGAAAAGCGAACAGGCTTACAGGAAGCAGGAAAAGCAAAAGCACTCTTGCACTTGCCAATCCGTGCCTCAAACGTGAACAATCCATGGAACTTTCGATCTTCGTTTCAGGGTGGATACCCTTGATTTTACACACTTTTCGTCCTTCTTGCGGCGCTCCCTATCTCGTTTCCGGCCGCTGCGCAATCGGTACCCCCGCCGCGGCTGAGACTCCGGCATCGAATTTCGAGATTGGGACCCAGACCTCCATCGGGGTGGGTTCGCGATTACCGATGGCGTAATAAGGAATAAATGATAGAGTCATTGCGCGTTTAGAGCGGCTGACCGATACGGACAACGGTTGATAAAGCGGTTCATCCCCTACTGGTTTTTCGGCCGCCAACCCCGGCACCTTTAGAACAGTCACACCGCCCAGGAGGTCTTTCCGAACCTCAATAGTACTGGTGCTGTTAGGACGGATGAAAATATCCCCCAGAGCCGCTCCGCCCTGGTCAATCTGTTCGAGTGCGTAAACGACAGGGCCGCGTTCCATCGCGATGCGCCCGTAAACGTCCGCAACGCGCGGATTCGCAACCATCTGAACGGGCTGCATCGCGAATGAAACAGAAACCGTATCGCCCGCCCGCCAATTGCGAGTAATCGGTATGTACGCCCCTTTCCGACCGTTCGGAGCAGGAAAAGGCTCTCCGTTCACTTCGAGTTCGATCGAAGTCGCCCAAGAGGGCCAGCGAAGGTAAAGCGTGAAATCCGAGGCGCGCTGCGGATTAACAGTAATCCGCACGTCGCCCGTCCAGGGATACCCCGTCACCTGTGAAAGCTTCAGGTTTGTTCCGCCGTCCAGATGCCAATCGACATCGGAATTATGAAAAAGGTTCACGTAAATACCGTCCCGGCTCGTAGCATAAAAGTATCCGGGAAGAGATTCGAAGAGCCTCTCAATATTGGGCGGGCAGCAGTCGGTATCGTACCAGGGATTTCTGAGTTTTTCACCGTTCGACGCAAGCGGATTGCGATAACAATACAGAGTCCCGGACAAAGACATGCCCGAATTAACGCCGTTGTAAAGCGCGCGTTCGAGGACGTCCGCATAACGGCCATCGCCGGTAAGGGCGAGCATCCGGAAATTCCACATGACGTTCGCGACTGCCGCGCAAGTTTCGGCATAAGCCTGCTCACTTGGTAGTTCGTAAGGATCCCCAAAGCTCTCTCCGCCTGCGCGGGAGCCTACCCCGCCCGTGATGTACATCTTGTGGTTGGTGAGGTCTGCCCAAAGTAGATCGAGGGTTTTTTTAAAGGCCGGATCGCCGGTTTCAGCGAAGTAATCGGTTGCCCCGGAAGCGGCATAAAGGGCGCGCACGGCATGGCCTTCAAACTCGGTCCGAGAAGTGAAGGGTTTACCGCTGAACATGTAGCGAATTTCCGCATCTTTGAGTTTCAGGCGGTCGCGCTCAACGCCGCTAAACAGGTAGTGCGCGAAGTCGAGATATTTTGCGTCACCCGTTGTGCGATACAACTCCACAAGAGCCATCTCGAGTTCCGGGTGACCCGTCACGAACGGCCGCTTCGTCGGACCGAAGTTCTCGACGACATAGTCCGCGAATCGAATTCCGGCGTCGAGCAGGATTCGGTTTCCGGTAGCGCGATAGTAGGCGATGCCTGCCTGAATCAAATGTCCGAGACAGTAATCCTCATGCGAGCGGGTCAGTTCGGTGAAGCGCAAACGAACTTTGTCCCCTACGTAGTAGGTATTCAGGTAACCGCTCGGTTCCTGCGCCGCAACTATATCGCCGGCGAGTGAATCGATTTCCGTGCGGAATTTCTGCTTGTCCGCATCAGAGGTCTCGTTCGATTCAATCGCCCACGAGGCGGCTTCGATCCATTTGTAGACATCGGAATCCGTATAAAGCGGCCCCCGACGCGGCACGTTCTTCTTTCCGGTCAAGCGGCGGAAGTTGTCGACCTCCCCGTGCTCCTCCAGCAAGTCGAGCATGGTAGGCAGGCTGCGCTCGGTAGTTACGCGGCGCCGGGCCGTCCAGAATCCGTCCCCGAGCCGGACCGCGCGTACGGGCACTGGATGGAGACGGGCATTGAGCGAGTTGTCGAGAAAGATGACCCCTTCCGTGCGCCAATCGCGCTTCCCTGCGTCACTTGCCGCAACCAGAATGATTGCGGTGCCAACAACGAGACCTGCGCAGACTAGGCGCCGCATAGAGCCTTCAAATGCTGATAGACGAGCGAAACAGGTAAACCGACTACATTGTGGTAACAACCCTCAATTCCCGAGACAAAGCGTGAGGCGAGACCCTGGATGGCGTACGCGCCGGCCTTATCGAACGGCTCCCCGCTCCGAGTGTACTCCTCAATCTCCCGTTTCGTTAGAGGCATAAAGGAAACCTTGGTGGTCGCTGAGTCGATGATTCGGCTATCTTTCCAAAGAAGGCAGATTCCGGTGTGGACCCAGTGATCCCGTCCGGAAAGGAGGCGGAGCATGCGGGCAGCATCTTCCGTGCCCGTTGGTTTCCCTAAGACCTCGCCGTCCAGGCAGACGGTCGTGTCGGCCCCGAGCACGATGTCGTCCTCGGGTGCGTGAATAGCGCGCGCTTTTTCTTCAGCTACACGTTTGACATATTCGAGCGGCGGCTCTTTTTCGAGACGGGTCTCCTGAACTGTTGTGAAACGGACGATATGGCTGATGCCGGCGGCCAGTAACAGCTCGTGCCGGCGAGGGGAGGCGGAGGCGAGAATCAGCATGGAATCAGCGGCATAGGACGATTTTGCGAACGAACTAAGGCCTTAAGTTCGTTTTTTCAAATTGTCCGACGCCGATCGGCATTCTTTCGCTGCTCACCCCTTGTGGATTTATGTCGTCTGTTCGAGTCCGTTTGCTTGTTGGCCTACTCACCATAGCAGCAGGGGTCGGAAAGGCGCGCGCGGGTGGCGATGAGGAATGGTCGGTTGTCCGGAACGATCACTTTGAAGTATTCTCGCAAGCCGGGCCGGGCCTGGCGCGACACACGATAGAACGGTTGGAGCAACTACGATCCTTCATGAGGACGATGGGGTTCTCGATCGAAGGCGGCGAGAGGATTCGAGTCATCGGCTTCGCATCGAGGCAGGAGTACGAGCCGTACCGCTTGAATCCTGTGGCGGATGCGTTTTATCTTGGCGCAGCCGGAAAGGATTACCTGGTTGTCCCCGATCTCGAGCCAAGCGAGTTCGGAACTGTCGCACATGAATACGTTCATGCTGTCCTCCACCGGGAGGGGTGGAAGCTGCCGCTTTGGCTGGGTGAAGGGTTGGCCGAGTATTACTCGAATACAGGCGACGTGGCGGCCGGCCGATACCAGACGCTGCAGCAATCAGACTGGCTGGATTTGGCCGATCTTCTTTGTTGGGACACCACTTCCGCCGGCAACGAAAGGGATGTTGCGCGGATGTTCTATGCCGAGAGTGCCGCGCTGGTGCAGATGCTGGCGGATTCGCCTCGTTACCGGCCGCAATTCGCAGAACTGCTTCGAAGATCCCGGGGCGGCAACCCGAACCTGGAATCGATTACGGGGCTCAACCTGCGAGAGATCATGGCCGATCTGCACTCGTGGGTCGGCGCTCGCCAAACAAGTTCACCAATAACCCTGCCGGCGGCACCCGTCATGAGAATCGAAACTTCAGGTTTGAGCGACGCGGAAGCCACGTTGTTGCTCACCGAACTCAGAAATGCGGGAACCGAATCGCGGATGGCGGTGACACAGGCATCCGCGGACAAGAAATACATGGGAGCAGTCGCCGCGTTTAACGACGGCGACTTCGAAGGTGCATTCGCGAGTATGCGCACCCTCGATTCGATCAGAGAAGACCAGAAATTCAACTATTGGATGATCGCGGCCTTCGGCCTCTTTGCTTCCGGAGACCGGCAGAAAGCAACCGGGGCCGCAGAGCATGCCCGTCAGTACGCGGCAAAGCCGAAGGAGGAGGCCGAAGCCTCACAGCTTGCTTCCATGCTGGCCAGTCGCGCCGATCTTCGGATATCGCACGGCACGGATGGGCGAAACTGCATCTCGACCTCGCGGCAGAAGGAACCGGAATAGCCTGACTCACGATTCTCGATCACGGGCTCTGCTCGAAGCGCCAGAGCTTCACAACGCGCTAAAATAGAGTTTCCCTCCAAAGTTTCATTCCCGATGATTTCAGTCAGCAATGTCAGTATGCGTTTTGGCGGCAAGATCCTGTTTGAGGACGTTACGACCACGTTCCTTGCAGGCCGTCGCTACGGTTTAACCGGGCCGAATGGGGCCGGTAAGTCCACCTTCATGAAACTGCTCTCGGGAGAAACGGACCCGCAGAAGGGGACCGTTGTCCGGCCCAAAAAGGTCGGCATCCTGCGCCAGGATCAGTTCGCCTTCG
Organism: Acidobacteriaceae bacterium; assembly: GCA_019243205.1. Classification (GTDB taxonomy): domain Bacteria; phylum Acidobacteriota; class Terriglobia; order Bryobacterales; family Bryobacteraceae; genus Bog-105. The sequence continues at coordinate 7,151 of JAFAUR010000968.1, forward strand.
ACCAGTTTCGGGTCATCGATACGGTTATTATGGGCAATCAGCCGCTCTGGAAAGCCCTCGAAGAGCGTGAAACTCTGTATTCAAAAGAGGATTTGACCGACGAAGACGGGATGCGCCTCGGTGAATTGGAAGGTATTGTTGCCGAAGAAGACGGCTATACGGCTGAGAGCGATGCCGCGGTTCTCCTCGACGGTCTGGACATCCCTGAGCCACTGCACAATCGGCAGATGAACGAGTTACAGGGCGGTCAGAAAGTGCGGGTCTTACTTGCACAGGCACTGTTCGGGAAGCCGCAAGCGCTGCTGCTCGACGAGCCCACGAACTATCTCGACCTGGAGTCGATTCACTGGCTTCAGAATTTTTTGGTGCACTATGATGGCGCATTGATCGTCATCTCGCACGATCGCCACTTCCTCAACAGCGTCTCCACGCACACGGCAGACATCGACTACCAGGCCATCATCACGTATCCGGGCGGATATGACGATATGGTGCTGCAGAAAACGCAAATACGCTCCCGTATCGAAGCTGAGAATGCGCAACGGGAGAAGAAGATTGCGCAGTTAAACGAATTCATCGCGCGATTTTCTGCCGGCACGCGCGCGAGCCAGGTGACTTCGCGAAAGAAAGAAGTGGAGCGGCTGCAGACTACCGAACTCGCGCGCTCGAACATTCAACGTCCTTTCATCCGGTTTGAAATGAAACGACCTTCCGGCAGGCACGCGCTCGAATTCAAGGGTGTCACGAAGGGTTATGGCGATCTCGAAGTGATCAAGGACTTTTCGGCGACGGTGCAACGCGGCGAGAAGGTTGCACTGATGGGACGTAACGGCGCCGGGAAAACCACGCTGTTGAAAGCGCTGCTGGCAAACGGTCCTGGCGTGGATGACCCGGACGTAGGCATCGACTCAGGAACAGTGACTTGGGGTCACGAAGTGCAGATCGGCTACTTCGCGCAGGATCACCGCAGCGGTATCCGCAACGGAACCACCGTCGCGGAATGGCTGCACGATTGGGATCCGCAAGCGTCCAAGGAAGAGATACGCGGGCTGCTCGGTCAAATGCTGTTCAGCGGCGAAGAAGGCATGAAGCCGACCGATGCGCTTTCGGGCGGCGAAGCAGCACGTCTGATTTTCTGCAAACTGATGCTCCAAAAACCAAATGTGCTGGTTTTCGACGAGCCCACCAACCACTTGGACCTGGAATCTATTAACGCCTTGAACATTGCGCTGCAGAAATTCGACGGCACCGTGTTGCTCGTCACGCATGACGAAGATCTGGTGAGCGAAGTGGCTACTCGCATCTGGCATTTCGAGAATGGCCGGATCGAAGACTTCCTGGGTGCGTTCGAAGAATACAACGCCGCTGCGGTAAAGTAATCAAACGCCCCTACGCCAATAGTGGCGCAAAATTTCTGCCCCGCCGAGGACTCCGAAGGCAAGTAGGACCAATTGAGACGTCAGCGGCTCGGGGACGGGCGCGGTGAGGAACGCGTTTTCGTTTGGCACCGCGAATTGGAGACCCGTAATGGTTGCGGAGTCCTGCGGATCCGTGATGATGCCGTACAGGTAGGCAAATCCGTCCGTGTTTTCCTTCAGGTGCAGAACGTTCGAGAAGGTTGCATCGGCAGTTTCAAAATACGCATAGCTCGACAGACCGCCTGGATCGTCGCCGGTAAACAACGTGAAGGTACCGGCTGCGGATATGGATGCGAATGGCAAGCCAGTTCCCGGGTATCCGTGAGTCAGCGGACCTGACGCGGTGAATGTGATGGATCCTGACTCGATGCCTGTTCCAGGTACAATTGCGCCGGCAAGAAATTCGAAATAACCGAGCACGACGGGTATGCTGGTTCCGGATTCTCCGACGCATCCCACCCCGTAGCACGAATCGAGATCCTGGAGTGATGATGAACCCGGATCGATGAGCCGCGGGTGAGCGGGGTCGATGGGCGTGCCGTAGAAGGTTGGCAGGGGTCCGGGAATCGCAAACGGCGCACCCTCCGGCGTGTAACTGTTCCAGACGTCGCCCGGACTATAGTTGAAGTCGCTTGGACTCGCGGGAAGCGGCGGCAGACCCGTGCCGCACGCGACGGTGGCCACAACCAGAAGAGTGGCGGAGAAACGGATCGAGCGAAGTTTGATCCAAATTCCTTCGCACGCGAATCGCCTTCTGAGGCTGATCCCAGAAAAAATTCTAACGCCGCTGGAGCAGCGCAGACAGCAGCACTACCGCCTGTGCTTCGCAGGAGCGGCCCTCACCCACCGGGCCGACCTGTTCACCGGTTTTAAATTTGACGCTGACGTTCGCCGTCGAGAGATTCAGCGCGCCCGCGAGACTCTCTCGGATTCTCGGCCGATAGTCTTTCAGTTTCGGTCTTTCGAGCAAGACGCTCGTGTCGACATTAATCAGCTCGTAACCTCGATCGGTGACGAGCTTCAGTGCGTGCTGGAGGAATTGAAGGCTGTCGGCACCTTTCCACTCGGGCGCGCTATCGGGGAAATGCACTCCGATGTCTCCAAGCGCCAGTGCCCCCAGCAGCGCGTCGGTAACAGCATGAAACAGCACGTCAGCATCGGAATGTCCGGCAAAACCGAACTCGGAAGGGATCCGAATACCCGCCAGGATCAGCGGGCGGCCGCTTTCAATGCGGTGCGTGTCCCAACCCTGGCCGATGCGAAAGGGAGGACGCGAGTCCGAACTCAAATCAGGAAACCTCGAATGCAGGCGCCGTGTTTTCGAGGGCCAGATAGAGCCGGGCCAGATCCATATCGCTGGGCTTGGTGATTTTGATGTTGCGATCGGTGCCGAGCACAACCGAGACTTCGACCTGCTCGAGTCGCTCCACCAATGAAGATTCGTCCGTTCCTATGAAGAGATCGGCGCGCGCTTTCTCGAAAGCCTGGCGGAGAAGATCGAGGCGAAAAACCTGAGGTGTCTGCGTGAGGATCAGGCGCTCTCGCGGAAGCGTGGCGCGCACTTTATTCCGGTGAACCTGTTTAACGGTATCGACCGGAACGATACCAACGATCGCTGCGCCCGTTTCACTCGCCTCGCGTATCACTTTTTCGATGATCTCGATCTCGACGAAAGGGCGGACCGCATCGTGGACGGCGACCAACTCAGTCTCCGAACCGATGGTAGTGAGCGCATTTTCGACCGATTGCTGCCGCGTTTCGCCACCCGGAACGGTGCGCACGGATGGCCCGATCCCCTGCTCTTTGAAAAGATCCTGCGCCCAGTTCAGGTCATCCTCGCGGAGAGCAACCACGATTTCGGTCACCGAGGGGGAACTCAGGAATTTGCGGATGGTGTGGATCAGGATCGGCGAGTTGTTCAGCAGCATGAACTGCTTGCGGCTGATCCCGGCTTTTTCCGGCGCGGTGCGACCCATACGCGTGCCGAGTCCGGCAGCCGGGATAATGACAGACACATTCATGACGATAGGGGTGGCGGGAGCGCGAGAGACTCGCAGACCCGTCATGGCCTTGAACCTACATGATAGAGGACGGCAGGAATATGATAGCCGCCGAGAGGACCCAAGTTTCTGGTAGTACTCAAAGTAGTACTAGTCCGCTTCCCCACTTTCTAAGAAAACTGCTACGTTTAAACACCGGCTTTGGCGCTCTAGGGGAAGTGTATAGGCAGAGAGGAAGTGCTCTAGCCGGAATCGTTAAAACACGAGGAAGCTAGAATGGTTAAAACGTTTTTCGGCGCTTGTGTTGTACTGGCAGCTGCACTCAGCCTGCATGCTGATCCGGTAGACCCAGTCTGGTCGCTAGGCGATCCGGACCAGGGAACTCCGATATTTTCAACGAAATTTCAGTTTCAAGACGACGATCTGGGCGGTGGCATTTTCTCGTTCATCAACGAGAGCGGCGTGACCTGGACCAGCCTGGACTTCCTGGTCACACTGCCGTCCCTAAGCACGTTCGCATGCGGACCGGGCCCGTTCTTCACGTTTTGCCAGATTTCACCGGAAAGCATTATGGGCGATACCACGAAGTATGACATTGCGCTCGTTGGGCCCGGTTCAACGGGTGGCATCGCGAACGGCGTGTTCTTCACGATCAACCTGAACGACTTCATCTCGCCCGGCGTGCAAAACCCAGATCCCAATGGGGCAGGCGGCTGGGTACCGAACAATAGCTTTGCAGGCACAGCCAATCTGAATACCACGCCCGAGCCCTCCACCCTTGCACTGTACACGACCGGAGCGGCGCTGCTCGCGTGGGGATGGCGGCGGAAACGTTCTATTTGACTTTGTATTGAGCCTCTAGTTCTCTGAAATCCGGCAGCTTGCGGACAGCTTCCAGGTCTGGCTCTGCCTTCACCTGAGCCATCGGGATGCCCTTGGCAAGGGCGCCCCTCAGACTGACGAGTGAATCCTGCATGCGCCCGCTCAGCGCTTCAATGATGGCTTGCTCGTACATCAGCTCGTTGTCCCGGTCATCGATCTTGCGGGCCTGCGTGATGTAGTCGAAAGCCTTAGTCGTTCCGGATTCCTGGCCCTTTCTTGCGTAGCAGAGGGCGAGGATGCCCAAGTTGCCCGCGTTCCGCGGATCGGCATC
>JAFAUR010001107.1 GCA_019243205.1 Acidobacteriaceae bacterium
GCATCCCGAGCCGCGGAGGTCGAAATACCGCGGATCAGAAGCGGCATCATCACGTTTTCGAGAGCAGTGAACTCCGGCAGCAGAGACGGATTCTGCCATACGAACCCAATCTGGCGATTCCGAAAGAGGGCAAGATCCTTCTCGTTCAGGGCTGTGATGTCTTGATCTTCGACCAAAACTCGACCAGACGTGGGTCGATCGAGACCGCCGAGCAGATGGAGGAGCGTCGATTTCCCAGCTCCCGACTCCCCGATAATCGCCAACCGTTCGCCTCGACGAACCTCAAGCTCAAGTTCATCAAATACGACGACTTCTACGCCCCCTGAGCGGTAAACCTTTCTCAGAGAGTCCGCCCAGATGGATATTTCTGGATCCAAACTCCCGCCTCACCTTTAGAGTAGAACAGCTTTCCCCAGAACGACTTGCCTGCGAGTATGCGTACTCGGACGCCCCCGGGTACAGAACTTTTCCTCTTTATTGACCTGTCTACTGATTTGACGTGCGCCGCGAGGGGGCGGATTCCCAACGCAGAAACTTTCTTCCTGAGCTACCGAACGACGATGTTCACCAGCTTATCCGAGACGACCACAACCCGGACAATCTGCTTTCCAATGAGGAAGGGTTGTACCTTTTCGTTAGCGATCGCGAGCGTTTTCAGTTCGGCTTCGTCGGTCCCTAGCTTCACCTGGATGTGACCGCGTACCTTCCCGTTGACCTGGACCGGTATCTCAACCAGGTCTTCTCTCGCCAGTTCGGGGTCGAAACGTGGCCATTCCTGCCGGAATACCGGATTCGCGTGACCCAGCATGTCCCAAAGATCCTGAGCAGTATAAGGAGCGAACGGCGCAAGAAGCAATGTCAACGTCTCGCCGAGCTCGTGAGAGAACGTCCCGGAGAGGTTTGCCTCCAGCTGATAGAGCTCATTCAACAACTCCATGAGGGATGCGATGGACGTATTGAAATGCCAGCGACTGTCGAAATCGGCGGTGATCTTTCCGATCGTCTGGTGCAGTTTTCGGAGGGCCTGCCGGTCGGCATTGTTCGGTTTACCATCCGCAGACCTGCCGGCGTTGCGACTGACGAAGCGATAGAGGCGTGCCAGAAACCGGTTTATCCCGGAAACTCCGTCTTCCTGCCAGTCGAGATCGCGATCGGGCGGGGCGGCGAAGAGTGAGTACATCCGGGCGGAGTCGGCCCCGAACTGCGCCACCATATCGTCCGGCGACACGACGTTGCCCAGACTCTTGGACATTTTGGCGCCGTCTTTGATGACCATGCCTTGCGTGAACAGCCGCTTCGTGGGCTCGTCGTTGGTGACGCAACCGATGTCCCGCATCACCTTGGTCCAGAACCGGGAGTAGATCAGATGCAGGATGGCGTGCTCGACACCGCCGATATATTGGTCGATCGGGAACCAGCGCTCGATGGTCTGTTTCTGAAAAGGGCCAGTTTCGCGATGGGGATCGCAGTAGCGATAGAAGTACCAGGAGGAGTCGACGAACGTGTCCATTGTGTCGCTCTCGCGGCGCGCCGCGCCACCGCATTCCGGGCAGGGCACGTTCATGAACGATTCAACGGACTCGAGCGGAGATCTGCCTTTTCCGGTGATCTTGACACCGAGCGGCAGCTGCACAGGGAGCTCCGCTTCGGGCACCGGCACCGCCCCGCAATGCTCGCAGTAGATAATCGGAATGGGAGTGCCCCAATACCGCTGGCGCGAGATGCCCCAATCCTTGATGCGGTATGTGATCGACTCTTTGCCGAAACGGTGGGCTTCCGCATGCCGCGACATTTTGTTTCGGGCCTCCGCGCTCGGGAGGCCAGACCATTCGCCGGAGTTTTCGAGAATGCCGTATTCAACGAATGGCGCCGTCATGGTTGCGCCATCGGCCAGTTCGCCGTTCTCCGGACGAATCACCGAAACCACGGGGATGCCGTAGGTGCGACAGAACTCGAAATCGCGTTCATCGTGCGCTGGAACAGCCATAATGGCCCCCGTCCCGTAGCCCATCAGGACGAAATTGGCAATCCAGATAGGAACACGCTGCCCGCTGAACGGGTGAACTGCAAACCGACTGGTCGCTTGGCCGAGTTTCTCCAGATTGCCGGGATCCTGACGCGCGGTCGCATCGATCATTTCCTTGATGCGGAGCCGGTCCTCTTCATTCGTCACCAGCTTCGTCACAAGCGGATGCTCCGGAGCCAGGATTAAGCAGGTCGCCCCATAGATGGTGTCGATGCGGGTGGTAAAGATGCGAATTTTCTCTGACGAGCCTTCGAGCGCAAAGTCAATCTCGGCACCCTCGGAACGTCCGATCCAATTCCGCTGCATCGCAAGCACGCGCTCCGGCCAACCTTCTTCCAGCAGGCGCATGTCGTCCAGCAGTTCGGCGGCGTACTGAGTGGTTTTCAGAAACCACTGCTGCATTGCGCGCTGTTGGACTGGAGTTGTCTCATGCCGCCAGCAGCAGCCGTTGACGACCTGTTCATTTGCGAGCACGGTTCCGCATTCAGGGCACCAGTTGAGCAAAGCTTCTTTGCGGTAAGCCAGCCCGCGCTCAAACATTTTGAGGAAGAACCACTGATTCCAGCGATAGTAGTCAGGCTCGCAGGTGGTCACTTCACGGTTCCAGTCGAATGCGAAACCGAGGCGCTGCATCTGCACCTTCATATGCGCGATGTTGCTGAGCGTCCACTCGCGCGGGTCCTTACCTTCCTTTAACGCCGCGTTTTCGGCAGGCAAGCCGAACGAATCCCAACCCATCGGATGCAGCACGTTGTAGCCGCGCATCCACATGTAACGCGCGAGAGCGTCCCCGATGGAGTAGTTGCGCACGTGCCCCATATGGAGCTTGCCGCTCGGATAGGGCAGCATCTCGAGGACGTAGTACTTCGGCTTCTCGGGTGCGTCGGCTACGTAGAGCGAATTGTCTTGCGCCCAGCGCTCGTGCCACTTGGGCTCGATTTGTTGGGGGTCGAACGCTTTTTCTGGGATACAAGCTCCTTCAAGGCGTTAACATTTCGGAGATCATCGCCTGGTTCGTCGACGGGAGTCTCGAGAATGAATGCCTTCGTTCTTAGTTTTGGATGATTAAGAATGCGGCGAAAGCCTTCAAAACCAATATAACCAGCCCCGATATTCGCATGCCGGTCCAGATGAGAATTCAGCGGCGTTTTGGCGTCATTTGAGTGGATGACGGGGACATGCTCGAGCCCGAGCACGCGGTCTGCCTCATCGATCAGTCGCTCGAGCCCGGCCTCGTTCGCGATATCGAATCCCGTGACGTAACAATGGCAGGTATCGAGGCAGAACCCGACTGGAATGTCGAGGTACGGCGTAACAAGCTGCTGGATTGTGAGAAGTTCTTCAAATTTTCCACCAAGCTGACAGCCGGCGCCGGCTGTGTTTTCGAACAGGATGGTCAGTTTGGCGTCTTTGCGCAGGTTGTCGTCGACGCTGCGCCAGGCGAGCGCAACCGCCTCAGCCACGTTCAGGATTCCTTGCTCGATCGTGAGGCCTTTGTAATTGCCGGGATGTGCAACTAGATACTCGGCTCCGATCAGGAGCGCCCGTTCCAGTTCTCCGCGAAAACCGTCGATTGATTTTTCCCGGATCACAGAGTGCGGAGCCGCCAGGTTGATGAGGTAGCTGTCGTGAATCGCCAGCGGCGCAAGGTCACGCTTCTCTCGCTCGCATTTCAGTCGAGCCACCGCATCCCGGTCGGGCGGTTTGGCGCGCCACATACGCGGGCTCGCGGAGAAGATCTGAAAAGTGTTGGCACCCAGTTCATGCGCCTTTAGTGCCGCTTTTTCCAGGGACCCGGCTGTGGAAGTGTGAATGCCAATTCGCATTTTCCAGCATAGCCGCCGCGGTATCGCATGCACTGCTATACTCGGGGCAACTCAAAGCTTTTTGCAATTCCAGTCTTTAAGGCGTGCCACGTTTTTTCACCTTGTCCGAAGCGGAAAGTCTGCTGCCCGAAGTGCGGCGTTTGCTTGATACTCTGATTACCTCGAAAAACGATTATGAGGAGAGTTCAGCCGAGATCGACGGGATTAAGCAGCGCATAGCCCTCCTCGGCGGAGTGACGGGTCCCGGCGACCGCGCCGTTCAGCTTCGGGCACGTAAGGACAATTCTGCGCGTGCCCTGAAGTCTTCGTTTGAGCGGATTGAAGAGATCGGCTGTCAAATCAAGGATCTGGATACGGGGCTCGTCGACTTCCCGACGCTCTACCATGATCAGGAAGTTTATCTGTGCTGGAAATTGGGGGAGCCGACAATTTCTTACTGGCATCATGTTAGTGACGGGTTCGCGGGACGGCGTGCCATCGATTCGGAGTTTCTCGCTCACCACCGGGCCGATTAGAGCTCGCGAGTTATGTTCAGTTGTTAAACTAACCACGGGATGTTATTGGCCCGTGAGTTCATTGGTTATCTGGGAAGACAGCTGGTAAGCCGCTTAAGTCCGACCCATTTCGAAACATCAAATTCCGCAACCGCCGCCACGATTCTGGCCCAGATCATCGAGCAAGATCTGTCGACCGAGGATAAGCTGAACGACGAGGTACGCGATCTGCTGGAAGATTACAGCGATTACATGCGCCGCGAGAACATCTCCTACAACGAGATGTTTCGCAAGATCAAGAATCAGATGCTTGCGCAACGCAAACTCACGCGAGCATCCGGGCGCGATACCGGCGACGCCATGAAGCTGTCGCGCGATCGTGTGAACGAGTTGTCACACAAGATCGTTGCCGGAATGCGCAGATCTCGGGACTTTCGCGTGCGGAAGGATCCGAATGAGCTTCGTCTGGCGCTTGTCCGGGAAATGACCGACATTCTGCAGATGGAAGATCGGATTGACCGCGTCGCACGTGAGAAGGTGAAAACTCAGAAACGCGAAATTGCCGAAGGCGGCGAGGAGTACGAGATTCTCCACAAGCGCTATTACGCGGAAGAATTGAAAAAACTCGGGATCAACCTCAGCGCTTAACCGTCTGTTTCGGCTAGCGCCCGGATGAAAGTGGCGGTTTCCGGAGATCGTTCGCATCATAGACGACGAGAGATTTGCCGGCAAAAACTGGTGTGACTCCGGGCAGTTGATGTGCCCGCCCCACGACGTAATAATCAACCGGAAGTGAGAGCGTGTCTGCGGGAATGGAGCCGCTGAACGGTCTGGCCATGGTTCTTTGCCAGCGGGACCACCACTCGGTTGCAACGGAAGGGAACATGGCGGCGAGCGAACCGCTTTCCCAGTCGACATAAACAGCCCGCTGGGAGGCCGCCCGAAAAACACCCGGATACTTCGCTCGTCCGGCATCGGGAAACAGAAACAGCGAACTGCCCCAGGTGTTTGCCTCAGCCCATTTGCCCAACTGCAATGCTTCAGCTTTGTTCTCGACGGCTGATCTGCCCGCCGCACTACTCGCCGCTATTCCGAGCACAAGTAGTGACCAGGCCGCGGACTCGCGCCTGTTCCCGGCCCTGAATGACGCAACTGCGCCGATGCCGGCGCTGAGTGACGCAAAGAGCACCGTAAACAGCAAGGCGCGCCCCGGCTGGACTTGCGGGACGGCCGACCAATGGCCTACTTCGAGTAGAAGGTAAGACACCGGAAGCGACAGCAGCCCGAGGGTCGGCACGATCATAAAGAGCAAGCGAGAGAGACGCGGCAGGTTGGCCCACGGCCTGGTGGCAACCCACAGCGCGCAAGCCCATAATGCCAAGTAGATCCAGCAAAACTTCCGAGCCCATGTTGAGACCCAGGCTGACGGCGTGCGGTACTGCTGCACCTGTGCAGCTTCTCTCGAAAGCCTCCCGAGTAGTTCCTGAGGCTCGACAATACCCGGCTGCAGTTGTGTGAAGTTCGCAAGCAGAAGAGCGAAAACGAAGAACACTGTTAGCGCCGGCTTCATCACGGGCCTGAGCTTCTTGTCCGCGACAAAGATCATGATCACCGGCAGCCAGAAGGCAGCCGAAACCGGCGGGTGATACAGCAGAGCTAGGCCTCCGGCGAGTCCAGCCAAGAGCGGCTTGTGGCGTGTTAGCAGCCCGCAAGCGAGTACACACCAGGCAAACCCGAAAGCTCGCGGGATCGGTTCGCGCTCGATGAGGGAAAGTTCAACGCCGGGCAGATAGGCTCCGAAATTCAAGATCGCCGCCAGGAGAAATGCAGGAAGCGTTCCGACGCCGGCGGAAACGGCAATCAAATAGACGCCCAGAATAGACGCCGCTCTACTTGCGACCTGCTGCCATAGCAGAACGGTTTCAATATCACGATCTACTAAACGGCGGACGGAAAGCGTGATTTCGTCGTAAGCGGTGTAAGTAAGCGCGGGATGAGTGGCGACTAAATCGCGAGTCAGAAAGCCAGGACTGTTCAGGCGTTCCAACATGGGCACATAGATTTGTGTTTCGCCTTCCAGGTAACTGTGCCCCGGGAAAATGTCGAATTCGAGCCAGGTCAGGCACGCGAACCCGAGACAAAGCAGGACTGCCCGCCACATCTACTGAGCCGGGAGCTTGTTCAGTTGCTCTTTGGTCCAGACGCGTTGAGGATCGAGGTCCAAGGCCTTCTGCAGAGCCTTCCGCGCCTCAGCGTTGCGATTCGCTTTGTGCAGTGCAATGCCCTTCCAGAGATACGCGTCAGCCAGATTCGGATTGATGGAAATCGCTTTATCGAAATCCTTGATGGCTGCATCAATGCCGCCGCCCATAGAAGGAGGCAGGTAGTACGTTCCGACACCCCTGCTGACATAGGCTAGCGCAAGATTGCCGTTCATCTGAATGGCTTTGTCGATCTCGTCGCGAGCGCATGGCCCGTACTTCAATGTGCCCATAATCGGGTTCGCCGGAATGACCTGACCACATAACGCGCCGAGCAAGCGGTGATACTCCGCATTTGCTCCGTTTTCATCGACAGCTTTTTGCGCCGCTGCCAATCCGGCTTCGGCCAGAGACTCCGCTTTTTTCTTATCTCGCGTCTCCATAGCGACTTCTGCCCCGTACGAGTATGCGAGCGCGAGTTGGTACTGCGCGGGTGCGGATTTTGGATCCTGGTTTGCGGTGCGTTCGTAATGGCTGATCAGGCTCTGAATGGCCGCGCTATCCTGGCGATCACGCGCATTCAGCAACTCGTCGCCGGCTGCCAGTGCCAGCCATGTGCTCGCGAAAAGTATGCACAAAAGGCGCAGAAACATTCCTTGTCTGGTTCCTATTCCTAATTATCAAAGGACGCGGCGCTTATTTCAGAGTTTCGCGACTTCCTGTGAACGAAGAGAAAGTAGGCTGCGAGAAACGTCATGAGAACTCCGTTAAGCGCCATCATGGCGGGCGCGGAGCTAATACGGATCAAGTAGCCTGAGATGACGCTGCCCATCGGCATCCCTCCCCGAAACGCGACATTGTAGACGCTCATGACCCGGCCCCGCATGGCATCCGATACGTACATTTGCACCAGAGAAGAGTTGAGGGCGAAGACTACCATCAACGACGCTCCGGTGACGAAGACAAGGATGGTGCTCAATGCCAGATTGCGGGACAAGCCAAAGCACATGATCAACAGTCCCAGGCCGATCATCGCTCCGAGCGAACGCTTTCCCATGCCGGTGTGTTGCTTGCTGCCCGCAATTACGAGGGCGCCTGTGACCGAACCGAGCCCCGACATGCACAGGAAGAGTGTGAACGTCGCAGATCCGCCGTGGAAAACGTCGCGGGCCATTACCGGCAGGAAGGTGATCAGCGGATACGAAAGCAGGGTCACCAGAAATGCCAGAACGACGAGGCTGGTCATGCCCTCGCGGTGTCGGATGAACCGGACGCCCACGCGCATGCTGTCGATAACGGAAGCTTCGGCCGGCGGCACGACTTTCGGGGTGCGGATATAAATCAAGGTCGCGATAACAGCCAGGTAAGAGATTCCGTTCAGGGTGAAGCACCATTGGGCTCCGAGCTTCTCGAGAGCGATGCCGCCCAGTGCAGGACCGACCACTCGCGCCAGGTTGAATTGGATCGAATTCAAGGCGATTGCGTTTTGCAGATCTTCCTTACCGACAAGTGTCGGGATTAGCGCTGAGTAAG
>JAFAUR010000507.1 GCA_019243205.1 Acidobacteriaceae bacterium
TAAGCCCCTGGACGGTCTGCAATAAACTATCGTGTAATTCGCGCCCGATACGCATACGCTCGTTCAGGCGCGCCTCGCTGGCCATGTTAAACTCCCGCCGCAGGTGCCCGACGCGGAACTGGTAGGCTACCCACAACAGCGCCAGAAAAGCGAACGCGCACAGAGTGCGGAACCAAGTCGTCTGGTAAAACGCGGGGGCAATGGAAAACTCAAGTGCGTCCCCGGTTTGATTCCAAACGCCGCTGTTGTTAGAAGCGATCACGCGAAAACGATAGGTACGCGGAGGCAAGTTCGAATACTCCACGTGTCTGTCGTTGATCGCTTCTCGCCAGTCCTGGTCCTGCCCCTCCAACTTGTACTTGAAATGAACCTTCTCCGGCGCGACGAAGCTGAGAGCTGTGTACTGAATACCCAAGTTGCGCATTCGGGCAGGCAACCGTAGGTCGCGCGTGGCCTCATAGGACTTACCATCAACCGTGATTTGCTCGATGTGTACCGGAGGAGGTAGTCGGTTCCGCGGAAGGTTCTGCGGATCAATAACGCTGACGCTTTCAATAGTCGTGAACCATACTTTTCCATCTGGGGACTTGCTGACGCGAGGCGAATAGCCAGGCAGCAGGGCGCGGCTTCTCACCCCATCGGAGCCATCAAACACTGCGAAGTGAACCTTGTGCGTTGGGTCAGAGGCCCAGGCGTCCAGATCTGTTTTGGGGATACGCAATAAGCCGCAGGCCGTGTACAGCCAAGCCGAGGAAGCCTCGTCTTCTACGGCCCAGTGAACGGTATCGCAAGGCAACCCGTTGCGGCTCGCGAGGGTTGTAATGCGACCATTTCTCAAGCAGCTGAGGCCCCCTTCGGTAGCGGCCCAGAGCGTGCCGTTGGGGTCGAGTTGAAGGCGCAGGACACGCCCGCTGCCTAGTCCTTGACTTTTCCCATATGACGCGCGAACGTGACCATCCTTGAAGTACACGAGGCCACCTTGAAAAAAACCAAGCCATAGACCGCCGTGTGACGGGTCGGCCACTAGAGCAGAGGCGACGACATGATCGCCCACCCTAGACCAAGGAATCCGCTCAATTACCTTGTCGTTGAGGACACGAATGACTCCGTCATCCTGGTAGCTAATCCAAAGCCCGCCATTGCCATCTCCGATTATCGTATTCACCCATCCGCCAGGCAGGTCTCTCAAGCGATGAAACCTACCATGTTCAAAGCGGACGATTCCTGCTGGCGTCGAGATCCAAATTCGGCCATGATCGTCTTCAAAAAGCGATCCCGCCTCGTTGTCCGGCAATTCAGGATCTGTTATTTCAGCTACAGCCGCTTGCGGCGGACCCCCGTCTGGAGCGGGTGCGTTTCGGGCTATCGCGCGTACTTGGGACCGCCCAGCCGTTACTTCGCTGCGGGCACGATAAATCGTAACGTGCCCGTTGTTCCATCTATTCAAACCATCGAGCGCGCTAAGCCACACAGTGTTATCACGTGCCGCCAAGACTGTCATTAAGGTGGTGCGGGATAAACCCTGCTTAACCGAAATTGAGGGCACGGCAAACTCACGGAAACGATCCAGACCATCCGCTGTACCAGCCCAGATATTGCCTTCTCGGTCCTCAAACAAGCTGAGGATGCGATCGCCTGATAGGCCGTCACTCTGCGCGAAGACACTCGTCTTGCCATGATGTACGCGCAGAAGTCCCCGGCCCAACGTTCCGATCCACAAAACGCCGTCTCGATCCCGGAGCAAATTCAATGCAGTGAACTGCGACGCGCCGCTAGAAAGCGGATAATCGGAGACTTTCTCATCGAGAATCTGCCGGATTCTGCCGTCGGCAATGGCGATCAGCCCCGCTCCTTTATCGCCCTGCACAAGAGTTTGCGAACTCTCAAATGAGCCAGGCAGGCGCACGGCATATCGTTTCGGAGGTCCAGGCTTCCACCGCCACAGCCCAGAGCCTGAGTGCACCCAGAGCTGCCCGTCTTCCTGGTACACCGTGTAGACCCATTGCCCGAGAGTACCGTCCTTCCCGTAGCATTGGACAGCGCTGCGCTGGATCGCACAAAGCTTGCCGTTGGGTGTTCCGAAAGTGCCCACCCATATCGTTCCGTCGCTATCCTCGAAAACCGTGAGGACATTCTGTCCAGCAACTTCGGCATATCGGTTGACCTTGCCGTCCCTCCAACTTGCCAGGCCTTCAACTGTACCGATCCAGAGAGTGCCATCGCGTGCGGCGAGTAGGCTGCGGATATTGTTGCTTGGGAGAGGCTGGCCCGCGGGCGCAGCCCATAGTACGAAGCGAACGCCGTCGAAACGAACGAGGCCGAATTCCGTGCCTAGCCAAATGTAGCCATCACGCGTCTGGACAATGCACCTAGTGCTACCATTCAAACCTTCGCGAGCCGTCCACGCAGTGTGCGCGTACTGGGTAAGGTCCAGCTGAGGATTCAATGCGAACCCGCTTTCCCAGTCCGCCACCAACAGCCCGAGCAGGATGGCAAGTCGTCGCATGAGCTAGCAAAGCATTCGAATCACAATTTCACGCTGCCGTTCCGCCGCAAGAACGCGAAAGAAAAGCGCCCTTGCCGCTTGGCGTAGGCAACTGAAGCCGGAACGGTCAAATCAATTTCAGTCCCTGTTTCGGGGCCGCTCACAATCACCAGCTTCGAGCCAATTTGGCGCGCCCGCTCCCGCATTCCCGAGAGGCCATAATGGCCCGAAGTTCCTTGTGCGGAAACGTCAGGACTAATTCCTTTGCCATCGTCGCGGATCGTCAGATGCAAGAGGCGATGATTAAAGCCGATTTGGCCTCGATATGGGTCGCAGAAGCGTGGGTGAAGGCATTTCGCAGCGCCTCGCGCGCGATGCTGTAGATTTGTTCGCAAACGAGTGCATGCAGTTCCCGTATCGGGCCTTCCACAATTAACCGGAACCTCGCGCTGTTCCCACTCGCGAGTTCGTCGCCCAGCGCGCGTACAGCCTCTGTGAGATCGGTTGTCGTGGATGCCGAGCGCAAGTTTTCTACCGCTTGCCGTCCCTCGCGAATGGCGCGATCTCCGATTTCGAGAGTCTTTTCGAATTTATTCTTTGCTGGTCCTCCGGGTATGATCTCGCCGATGGCCTGCAGGCTAAGCATGAGTCCTTGAACGGTTTGCAATAAATTGTCGTGCAACTCGCGCGCGATACGCATACGCTCGTGCACGCGGGCTTCGCTCGCCATATTGAACTTTTCTTGCAGTTGCCGAACACGGAAACGGTACACCACCCACAGGAGGATCAAGAAGAGGAGCGCGCAGAGGGCGTTGAACCAACTCGTCTGATAGAAGGCAGGGTCAATTGAAAACTCCAGAGAGTCGCCGGCCTCGTTCCACACCCCGCTGTTGTTACTCGCGACTACACGGAAACGGTAATCTCGGGGAGGCAGATTCGTGTAGAACGCCTGTCTGCGATGGCCGGCATCGGTCCAATCGGGTTCGTAGCCTTCCAGCTTGTATTTGAAGAAGTTCTTTTGTGGAGCGACCAGGCTCAGCGCCGTGTAGTCGATTTCGAGATCGCGGACCAGCGCCGGCAGGCGGCGATTGCCCGTTGCCTCGTACACCTTGCCATCCGCCGTGATCTGCTCGATATGAACCGGCGGCGGGAGTTTATTGTCAAGGAGATGATTCGGGTCGACAACCTGAATGCCTTCGCCGCTAACGAACCAGAGTTTGCCATCGACAGCCTTCGTAACTTGAGGACC
>JAFAUR010000601.1 GCA_019243205.1 Acidobacteriaceae bacterium
ATCGACTGAGCCAGCCTTATCCAAATGTTCGGCTACTATGCGCTGTGGCGCTCTGTCTGTGGCGACCCACATGTCGATTTGTTCGAGTGAGTCAAACTTACTTGGGCCGGGGCCGCCTCCGCAATGACTCATTCCCGGAACCATGAACAGAACCGCGAACGATTCCGCCGTCTTTGTTCCCATCTCGCGTTCTACGGAGTCGTAATAGTGAATAGTGTTCTCAGGAGGCACAACTGGATCAGCCCAACCCTGAAACATGAGTAACTTGCCGCCGTGCCGCTTGAAAGCGGTGAGATCGGGATCGACAGCGGAAACTTGCGGCAACGTGTGATCGGCGAAGGCGATATCGCGGTCGAAATCGAAGGTTTTCGGCTCCCAATGCGGGTCGTCGAATATCCAGTAACGCCAGAAATCTATTCTCGCCGGTTCCGCCTTGCCGGCAAAGTATCCCGCCCAACTGCCGCTGCCGTCTGGCAGGGATTCGCTGCCACGAGCCCATCCCGGGAAGATTTGTTCGCCCGTTCGAGGATTGCGCGCGCCAGCGTAGATCTTGCGCACGGCTTTGACCTTTGCTGCACTCAGGCAAGAGTTCAGGTCAGCATCTTTACACAGCAACGCTCCCGGATCAAAATGACAGCGTCTTGGATCTGTGATGATGCCGTCCTTCACTCCGTCGAGGGCATCGCACGAGCGCATCACGGCGTTGTACAGCAGTGACAACTCTACAGTGCTCAGATCGGCGCCGGGGTCGTCATGCAGCGCTCGCCAGGACCACATAAAACCGGCGTTCAAGTGAATACGATCGTTGCCTGGATCGCCTGCCACAATGCCGTCGTAATCATCTGGGTAACGCTGCGCCTCAGACAAGGCCTGTTGACCGCCCGTTGAGCAACCCGAGAAGTAAGAGTGCTCAGGAAGACGCCCGTAGTAACTGCGTAGCATGAGTTTCGCGGCTTGGGTCATTACATGAATTGCCCGGTAAGCCCAATCGGCGATCTTGACGGGATGTCCGACTCCGAATTTAAGGTCACTTCCCGAATGCCCCGTATCCGAACCTGTGACCACATACCCGCGCAACCGCGCTGCGCGCATCGCTCGTACGTCCAGTTGACTGGAGTAGCCTCCGTTTCCCGTTCCAAGCAATTTCCCGTTCCACTTCTCGGCCGAAGGAAGCCAGACCTCAGAGTGGATTTCCGAATCCGGCACGGGTCTCGATGTAATTGAGACTCGGCAGTACGAACCGATATTGACATCGACAACAGTTTCCGCGGTCACCGTCGCACCGGGTATGAGCATGTCCTGAAGTTGCTCGCAGGAGGCGCAGTAAGCGCTACGGGCGATTGTAGACAGGATAAACAGCGAGAATGCGGTTCTCA
The DNA here is from genome assembly GCA_019243205.1 of Acidobacteriaceae bacterium. Lineage (GTDB taxonomy): Bacteria > Acidobacteriota > Terriglobia > Bryobacterales > Bryobacteraceae > Bog-105. Next base: position 1,377 of record JAFAUR010000601.1, read on the forward strand.
CGCATCGTGCGCAGCACGCGCGCGCTCCGCACGATCTATGCTATGCCGCGTCGACACCACAGCACAATTCGAAAGATACAAACACTGTCATTCTCAAAAGTGAAGAACGCCGATCGCCAGCGCCGCGGCTGTCATCACCAGCGATGCAGCGAATAGATAAGGAATCGAAAACTTCTGATGCTCCCGCAATTCCACACCCGCCAGTCCCACAACAAGGTACGTGGCAGGAGTCAATGGGCTGACGGGAAAACCAGTCGTATGCAGTCCTAGGAGAGCCGCCTGCGCTACCTCGGCGGGTGGGATGCCCATTGCATTGCCTGCCATGCTCAGAACCGGCAAGACACCGAAGTAGAACGAATCGGGATCAAAGATCAGGCTCAGGGGCATTGCAAGCACAGCCAGCAAGAGAGGCAAGTAGTGAGCCGTTGTGTGCGGCACCAGGGCGACCGCGGCATTTGCCATGGCAGTCATCATGCCTGATTCTTTCATGATGCCGGTGAAGGCACCCGCGGCAAGCAGGATGCTCGCCATCAACAGCGCTGCACGGGCGTGAGAATCGATTCTCTCCTGCTGTTCTTTAAGACTTGGGTAGTTGATCTGAAGGGCCACGACGAGGCCCAGCATGAAGACGACCATCGGCTCAACCTTGAACCCGATCATCAGGATCAGCAAGATGGCCGTGAGTGCCAAATTAGCGGCGAAGCGTTTGGGCCGCACTAGGGACCTTACCGAGGGCTCGTCCCGGTGCTGTATGACCGACGCTTCTGTCGCGAGAGGCGCCGATACATAAAGACCTGTACGTTGCCGGCGACCCATCCAATAAGTCGCCGCAAACACGAAGATCAGTCCGACAATCTGCACGGGCAGCAAAGGATTGAACAGGGTCGTCGCTGGAACGTGCAGTACCGACGAAGCACGTATCATCGGCCCGGTCCACGGAAGGAAGTTCACACCGGCCGCCATAGATGCGGCACAGGCGAGAACGCGCCGGTCCATGCCCGTGCGTTCGAACAGCGGACGCATGACCGGAATGGTAACCAGAAACGTCACGGCACCGGATCCATCCAAATGGACCAGCAACGCTAACAGCGCAGTGCCCATCGCGATTCGAGCGGGGTCCTTGCCGACAGCCTTCAGCAACCGGTCGATGAGGGGACGCAGCATGCCCGCATCGCTCACAATTCCGAAGTACAAAATGGCAAAAATGAACATTCCGGCAACGCCGGCGACACTCTGAACACCGTGCAGCATGAATACTGCGGTCTTGGGCCCGAATCCAGCAACTAGCGACGCGATTACGGGAACGGTGATCAGCGCTGACAACGGGGTGAGCCGCTTCGTCAAGATGAGTGCTAGTAGCGCGACAACGGTGAGAGTGCCCAGGATGGCGAGCATGGCGTCAGGTATCGCGCTTCGGGGAACTCAGGCGAGGATAGCCGCAGTGATAGCCTCGCCTTATGAATCTCAACCTGCGGCACTTGGAGGCATTCGCCGCAGTGGCACGCTTGCGCAGCTTCACCAAAGCAGCGCGCGCATTGCATGTTTCGCAGCCGTCGTTTACGGTCCAGATCAAGCAACTTGAAGAAGAACTTGGCGTGCGATTGCTCGATCGGAACACGCGGTCAGTCAGTCTAACGCAGATCGGCCACGAACTCGTGCCTGTTGTAGAGCGTCTGCTTCGCGAACTTGAAGGCATTGTGGCTAGCACACGCGCTTTGTCTTCAAGGAGCGTCGGATCAGTCACCATAGCTGCACTACCCTCCGTCTCCTCAACCCTGCTACCGTCAGTCATCGCAGAATTTCGCAAGCAGTTCCCGGGAATTCGCTTCCGTTTGCGCGACGCCGTTGGGAAGCGCATTATCGACCTGGTCACGTCAGATGCCGTCGACTTCGGAGTGGGCTCTGCCGAGAAGGATGATGCCGATGTCGACTTTACAGCTCTGTTTACTGACTCCATGAGCGCGATCTTCCCTGCTACCAGCCGACTTCGGCGAAAGAAGTCCATCACGCTGCGCGAGCTTGCTTCCGAGTCGCTCATTCTCACCGACACGGAAAGCACGGTTCGCCGTATCGTTGATCAGGCATTCGCATTGATCGGAATTCCGGTCATTCCAGTACAGGAAGTCAGTTATATGGCAACGGCAATTGGCATGGTAAGGGCGGGCTTGGGTGTTGCCATACTGCCGTCTTCCGCCCTCGAACTGGATGAGATGCGCTCTTCAAAGGCAATACCAATCGACAGTAATGAACTGAACCGAACGGTAGGCATAATCCAACGGCGGCATCGCAGTCTCTCTCCCGCTGCGGCAGCGTTCTTAAGCACCTTTCGCGATACCCTACGTCGACCTAAAATCATCCGGAATCTTGAGGTCCAGCAGGACGGAACTTAAGCACTTCCCGTGTGCATCTAACGCAAGCGAACGCGTAACACCCCCTCCCAAAGCACCATACATGACGAAATTGAAGCCAGCCAGCTTCGGCAGGTCATAACGCATCACTTCTCCAGTGATCAAGCCGCTGAATGTTTGGGCGACCAACTCCGCGGTCAGATGGCCGGTGAGCGCCGAATAATCCTCCGGACGATACACAAACACGCATATGTTGGAAGTGTTGCCCTTATCACCGGCACGCGCGTGTGCGACGTCACGTAATCGGATCATGACACTAACATCTCCACTTGCGTGTGCACGAACTCTCGCGGGATCAATACGGACTCTATCGCGATAATCGGACGCACTGAACGGGATGCGCCGCCTCCACCCGCGGGTCCATTTGTATACAGTGCTTCGACTGTTGCGGCGATCTGATTCGCCTCTTCGATGCTGTCTACGCGTCCGGCAACTCGAACGCGAAGCTCAGGCGGCTCATAATCCCGGATTTTGCGATCAGGCACAACCGAATTGAGGCCGATCATCTCGGCTCGTAATTCGCGTACATTGCAGCCGGAATTCGCCAGCTGCTCTTTTACGATCGCTATTGCAAGCTCAGCTCGTCCGATGGCCCCACTTCCCGCATACGTAATCTGCCCTTCACCTACATAGCCGTCCGCATATCCGACGGATACCTTCAAAAATTCCGGCTTAGCGTACCCTTTTGCGCCGACCGCTCGCACCTTGTTTATGCCCGACGCAAGAAGTTCTACTTCAGAGAAGCTCGCCGTGACGTCCGGTGTCAGGTACCGGGCTGGATCGTGGATTTCGTAAAGCAACTGTTCCTTGCAGGTTTCGAGCGTGATTTCACCGCCGGTGCCGTCCAACTTCGAGAATTCTGCGCTGGCGTCCGGATCGACGGAAGCATACGGAAATCCGAGGTTGGCCAGATCTGGAACAGTCTTGAACGGCGGGTCTGCGAAGTAACCGCCACTCAACTGCCCCCCGCATTCCAGTAAGTGGCCTATCACGATTCCGGCACCGAGCAAGTCCCAATCGTCAGCGGCCCAGCCGAACTCATACATCAATGGGCCGAGAAACAGCGCGGGATCAGCAATTCTACCCCCCAACACGACGTCGGCGCCTTCCGAAAGAGATTGGACGATGGGCTCCGCTCCGATATAGACATTCGCGGAGATTAGCCTGTCGCGAACGCTTGAAACCGGAGCGCCCGTTTCTAAGAACTGCGCATGCCCGAACTCGCCTGCTTGAAAAACCGCGAGAACATCATCGCCCTCGATTGCTGCAACCTTCATTCCACCAATGCCCAACTCGCCTGCGATCTCTACGGTTCTCTTCGCCGCTGTGCGCGGATTCGCCGCACCCATGTTGCTAATCAGCTTTGTCCCATGACGATGGCACGCCCGCAACACCTTCCGCATCCGGGCCGCGAGCATCGGATCATAGCCCAACTCCGGGTGAGTTGCCTTTGTTTGCTGAGCCAGTGCTATCGTTCGTTCCGCCAGACACTCGAACACAATGTAATCGAGAGATCCGCGTTCGACCAGATCCAAGGCAGGCTGGATGCGATCGCCGGAGTACCCAGCGCCGGCTCCAAGACGGATGCTATTCATGCCCCGCAACGTTGCGAAGCACGTCGCTCTGTTCCGCTTCGTCGAGGAGCTTGGCAGCGTCTTCCGGTAGTAGGAAACCGGCCTCGACTAGCCTGGCTGTCGCGGTACGAACTTGATTCACGTACCCCTTATGCGTGCCATAACGCTCCTCTAAAGAAAGCCGGGGATCATGTTGCGCCAAACGTTCCTGCTTCGTCTCTGGGAAGGGAACATAGCTGCCGGTCAAAGAACAGAACTTGCCTTTATCGAAGCCGGAAGCGAAAACGTTCCACCCCAAATAAGTGCCTAGCGGCACTTGCGCCAACACGGTTTGCACTCCCGCGACTTCATTAGCATCCCGGTCGATGGCAGGTAGGTGGGGAGCACTCCAACTACCTGCGGACGCTCGATAGAAATGTAGCCGGACAGATCCGCCGCTTTAGACCCCGGGCCGAAGTTGTAGAAGAGCGTTGGATTCGCAATCCCTTCCGGCGACGGTACGCCAGGAATAAACGGGAAGAGTTTAGCCAACTCAGTCTCCGGTATCAAGGTGCCGTCAGCGATCTTTGGATAGACACTCGCGGGAGGAGCTTCATCATGAACAACCCAGCCGTGCAGCCGGCTGAGCAGAGCGCGATTTACTTCGGCCATCGGATTCGGATTGGGCGGCAAAGCGCAGGGCTGAGTCTCGATCGGACCAACACTTGACGGGCGCCTTGGCTCTGTTGCGGCCCATTTAAAACCGCCCGGCCCTCCGCCGTGCTGCGTGCTTGCAACGTAGTACCGACGAACATTGTCAGGCAATGGGATGTCAGCTTTGCCCGATGTGCCAACGTAGTCCGGCGAAGCTCTTAATGCGTAGAATTCCGACGATCCCATCACCTCCATGACCTTGGGACATGTTTGGGTTGCACTGCATCGGCTCAGCAATCCGCGCGCAGGCTGACCGCGAACGGTATCCTGCCAATCAGCCCACCACACTGTTGCATCGCTTCCGGGCTCGTACAGGTTGCTGGCTCCTCCGGGTACCGCAAAGCGCAGATTCAGCGGAGTCTGGCGGGCTGCGATGATTGGCATTGCACCGTCCCAGACGCGCCTTCTGTTCGTCCTCGTTGAAGCCAAGGTTTACGAACGTTCGCACTAAGTTGCCCGATTGCGAGATACCCAAGCCAATCGTATGCTGCACTTGGCCTGCAATCGGATTCCGTGTTCCTTGCACATCCTGCGTTTCGTGGCGGAAGAACGAGACTATGTCGCGCACTGCTGCAAGGCCCAGGCCTAACACGAGCGGGTCACGTGCTGTGTACTGCAACTGGTACAACAGGTCGAACCGAAATCCGTCGCGGACGCAGATTTTTGTTGGATCCGGCTTACCCGGAAATGGAGATTCGCTACAATCCGCCCAAGCCCAGTCCTGAGGGGAGATGATCGTCTCGCCAGCAAGCGAGCCACGTATGTCCTCGTATGTACGTGTTTTCAACGTACTCTGCCGCGTATCCGTACTCATGGGAAGTGGCGGCACGCCTGAGGACGGGTAACCCGATGCGGCGCGTACGGGCAATGTCTTCGTGCCTGAACGCACATTGGCGAAGCGGGCCAGCACCGGGCCCCTCAGAGGCGTTCCGTCATTATTGTGTGCAACCGGCACACGGACCGTTTCTCCGTGGCTTCCGTTGATCGCTCGGCCACCGAATGGGATGTCGCCCTGCCATCCGGATTGTAAGAAGATGTCGCCGGTTGTGTAGTCGTGCCGAGTCAGGCTCGCTCCCCGATTCACAACTTCATACAC
>JAFAUR010000615.1 GCA_019243205.1 Acidobacteriaceae bacterium
TGGGCGCCTCGAGTGCGCTGCCTCCACCTGGCGCTGCAGGAGTGCGTCGTGGGACACGATTAGTGCGGATGTTCGCTGGCGCGAGGCGCAGTAGTGCCGGGTAGCGGAGGGGAATCTCACCCCTCCGCCCCCACAGATCCGGACGTGAACCTCGCGATTCATCCGGCTCGTGCCGTTCAGTTGTCAGGTTGTGTATCGCAGTTTCCAGTGCGCAAACAGGTGCGGGGACCGCTTCCGGACCCCACGCAGCCACGCCCGTGCACGTTTACCGCTGCGTTCCAGTCGCTTGTACTTCCGCTTCGCCCAGCGCATCAGATGGCGATCCATACGCTTGCCGATAGGCTCCACCGTGGTCGGGTAGAACACGGTAAAGTAGGTGAGCCAGCCGCCCAGGACTGGGTTCACCTCACGCGCGAGGTCGTTGAGGGTCAGATTCGTGCGTCGATGTAGCCGCCAGGATGTCATCTTGCGACTCATATCGGTCAGCTTGTCCAGGGAGGCCGCCGGAAGGAAACTCGTGAAAGCCTTCTTCTGGGCATTATTGTAGGCCTTTCGAGGACGGAACGTGTATCCGCAGAACGTGAACGTCACGGGGAGAAATTCCCCGCGCCGCCTGCTGTCCTTGCAGTAGACGATCCTCGTCTTATCGGGATGAAGCTCCAACCCGATGTCGGCGAGCCGACACCCGATCGCCTCCCGCACTTCGCGGGCTTGACGTTCGGTCACACAATGGACCACCGCATCGTCTGCGAAGCGTTCGAACCAGACCCCCGGGTACTCCCGGTTCAGCCAGGTATCGAGGCCATAGTGCAGAAACAAATTGGCGAGCAGCGGAGAGATCGGACCGCCTTGTGGCATGCCCTTCGTCCGGTGATTCACGGTACCATCGGGCATCAACATCGGGGCCTTCAGCCAACGCTCCACATATATCAGGACCCATTTGGCGTCCGTGTGGCGCGTCACCGCCTTGAGCATCAGCTCCCACGACACGGAGTCGAAGAAGGCTCTGACATCAAGATCGACGACCCAATCCCGTTTCCAGCACCGCTCCCGACATACCTCCACCGCGTCCACCGGTGAGCGCCCAGGACGATAACCGTAGGAATCGTCGTGGAACACTTTCTCCACGTTCGGCTCCACCACCGACACCGCCACTGTCTGCGCCACCCTGTCAATCACGTTGGGAATGCCGAGAACCCTTGTACCACCTTTCTTAGGGATCTCCACCGCACGGACCGGACCAGGGAAATAACTACCCGACGTCATACGACTCCACAGCTTGTAGAGGTTATCTTTCAACTTCACCTCAAACTGCTCAATCGTGACGCCGTCTACCCCGGCCACTCCTCCGTTCTTCTTCACCTTCAACCACGCATCCCATATCAGCCGCTTGGGAATATCGTACGACTTGCCCTGCAACTTTGGCTCAACCATGCGATTCCTTCCTTTCGGTTGATCACATCTTTGAGTCCCGAACGACCCCTCCCCTTGGCTCCACCCCCACTGCGATACGCAGGAACTTCACAGCTACTCAGGAGAGTCCGCCCGCGTGTCCCGCATCGGTACTCTGCTCCTTGCGGTTGCTGCCGCTTGGAGTCCTCCCTCTCACTCTCGGTCACCCAACAGCGATATCGGGACACACGTTCACATGTTCCATACGAGAGCCCGGACCGGACTCATGCTGCCTATATGCCGGACACCACCTGGCCAATAAACGGGCACCCACCAGGCTCATCCCGAGATCGTGGCGTTGACCTCGGTTTTGATGTCTTCTACACTGTTTTCGACACCTCAAACGGCAGAGGACTTGCGCCCATCGCTCATCTTTCCGGTCCATACCTGACACGATCAAGCCGCGCCTTTTCCCACGACGCTCAGCACGACAGTCTTCAGCTAACGCACCTCGGGGCGGTTTGATGCCACTCCCCGCAGAGCGACACCGGAGGGCCAGACAACCTCCATCTCCTCGTACAGCACCGCCATCAGTGAGACCGCCATCTCCGATGACTCACCTCCGACGTTCATGTTCACAACACCACCACAGTCACAGGTGCCTACTTCCGCCTCAGGAGTTACACCGTTGATCTTACAGTCCCGCCGCACCCGCCCCCTGGCGTGCGGCGGGAGACCGCGGCCAGGTGAGTGAGCACGAGGGGTCGCTGGAGATCAGCGGGATGGAGGCTGAGCTGGCGGAGGAGCTGATGCGGCAGCTGGTCGCAACTTTGACGCGATCGTTGGGCCGTCGCCGGGCGCTACAGGTCGCCAGGTGGGCGCTGGGGGTCGTGGGTCTGGCCGGCCTGGATGCTGATGAGTGCACCCGGGTCGCCCTTGCTGTGGAGTTTCCCCATCGGGTTGACGCCCGGGTGGTGAAGAATCTGGCAACCACACTGGCTTATTGTCAACGGCAAGAAGACACCCTCGGACCGGCTGAGGTCCTCGATACCGTCCTCGCGCAGCACCAGATCGTCCGCCACCTCCTCCACGGCGACTGCCCGGAAGAGTGGCGCCGGCCACTGAGAACCGTGGACAGCAATATGGCCACCACCATCGGCGGTCACCTCGTCGATATGGGCCAACCCGACATGGCACGCCACTACCTGGAGCGTGGTCGCCGGGCTGGTCACGAAGCCCACAACCCAGCCTCCGCCGCCTACGCGGTATGCTCGACAAGCTTCGCGGCATTCCTACGTGGTGACATACCCGCCGCTCTGGACACCTCCGCTGCCGCGCGCAGCCTAGCGGCACGCACCGATGACCCCCGAATTAAAGCCCGAGCCGAGCTGGAAGCCGCTGGCGCCTACGCGCTCGATGGCCAGTACGGGTTGTGCATGACGGCGTGTGATCGAGTCGGCGACTTCTTAGCCGGTGCAAGCGGGAGC
>JAFAUR010000795.1 GCA_019243205.1 Acidobacteriaceae bacterium
GCCTCCTATGGTTGGCCGGAACCAGCCGGAATGATTCAGAACGTGAGCTTGACTTGAGTCTGGATCACGCGGCCTGATACTGCCGAGCCCTGGAAGGAGCCATAAGCACTCGTGGGGGCCGAAACCGTCGAGTTGATTACTCCGACATTTCCCAGGGCCAAGTTGTTCACGGGTAGATCGAAGTTCGGGTGATTCAGGATATTGAAGAAATAAGCGCCGATAAGGAGCCGGAAACGCTCACGTATGGGAAAAGTCTTGTTGACGTTCATGTCAGTATCGAAATAACCGGGACCCCGGAACGCGTTTCGCCCAAGGACTCCATAGTTAAGTTGCGGCCATCCTGTTGGGCTTGCGTCGGTAAGGAACTGCGACGTGTTGAAACACGCTACGTTCGGCGTGTTGCAAGTGCTGTTTGAGGGAACGCCATTGGCAAGGAAGGTCTGTGTTGCGATACCAGTTGCATTGCTCACTTTGCCCGCGCCTCGTACGAGGCTGTTGACCATGCTGAAAGGATAGCCGCTGTGATAGAAGAATGTTCCGGCAACCGTCCACCCGCCCACAACGGCTTTCAAAAACGAATTGTGGAAAGAGGATGCTGGAACGGTGTACACGTAATTCGCGTTCAAGGAATGGCGAATATCGTAATCGGCATTGCCGTAATTGAGAGTCCTCAGGCTGATTGGGCTGACTTGATACCGGAGACTGACTGCCGTGAGAGCATTGAAGGGCTCGAGGCACTCGTTGGAACACGTGTCGAGCGCGTGGCCCCAGGTGTAAGAGAAACTTCCGGAGAACTGGGAGCCTTTCCTCCACTTGAATGCAGCAACTAAACCGTTGTAGTTCGACCACCCCTGACTATTCAGCTCACGGATTTCGCCGAAACGCGCATCCGGAGGAGCAGTCGGCAAAGCCTGGAAGCCTAACTTAGAATATTGGTTCGCAAACAGCGTCTGATTGATCTCCTGGTACCCGTGGTTTCCGACATAGTTGGCCGAGACCATGTAGTCCCTGCCAATGCCCTGCTGCACTTCAAAGTTCCATTCGTAAAACTTTGGATTGTAGAGCTTGTTGGCAACCGTGTTGAAATTCGGTACCGCCAGGAGACCGGCTGCGGTCATCTGCGCCAACGTTTGGCCATTCGCAAACCCGGTCTGGAATGCGTTGTTGGAATTGCCTACGATAGCGAAGGCACTGTTAGGGTTGTTGACCGCAACCAGACCCGAACTCGTGGTGAACGATGTCACGGACGGAGCGTTGGTGACTAAACGATCGGCGATAACGGCCTGATACAAATCACTGAAGATGCCGAAGCCGCCGCGAAGGACCGTCGACCCCTTCGGGTTCCAGGCAACTCCAACCCGCGGTTGGGCGACGATCGGCTCCACGCCGGAGAACCCTTCCTTCAACCGAGGTTGGATGACCGCATTGTAGGGCTGAGTGACGGAGTGGTTGACCTGACCGAACGGTTGACCCACAAGCTCGTTGAAGCACCCAGAAGGACACTGAATGTTGCTGTTCCGATCCAAACGTAAAGCCAGCGTCAGGGTAAGATTCGGGCGAACCCTCCATTCGTCCTGTCCATAAAAACCCGCGCTATACAGATTCAGATTCTCGGCTCCGATGCTGCTGAAAGCTTGCGCGTAGGTCGAGCCGTTATCCAGCGAGCCGTTAAGAAAATCAGTCATTGAATTGAACGTCATCTGGCCGCTCGTGTTTGCGCCGTATGCATACGTGCTGACCCAGTTTTTGCGGATGTTTGTGCCGAACTTGATGGCATGACTTCCGTGAGTGATCGAGTAATCGTCAACAAGCTGCCACTGCCTCACCTTGCGCCCCGAAGGGTATCGGGTATCTTCCCCGCCGAGGGAACTGCCGAAGCTGTTCGAGTTGTATAGACCGTCATTGAATACCCAGGTTGTGGGGAATGCAGCCAAAGCGGTTGTCAAATTCGGTGAGAAGAAAGCAGAGTAGTACGAAGCTGAAAGCAGCAACTGGTTCACCATGCTTGCGCTTATCGTCTTCGTGTAGCCGAACTGCCCGCCGTATTGCGGCTGCTTACT
>JAFAUR010000813.1 GCA_019243205.1 Acidobacteriaceae bacterium
ACGTTCGTCATGGTCTGGGCGTACTTCGCTTTCTCTCAGCTACTGATTGTGTGGTCTGGAAATCTCACGGATGAGATCCCCTGGTATCTGCGACGTTTCGCGACCTCATGGGGATGGCTCGGCGTTGCCCTGATCGTTTTCGAATTCGTCGTGCCTTTCTTGCTTCTGTTATCGCGGCCGCTCAAACGGAACGTGATAGCGCTCTGCTGCGTCGTCGGAATCATCCTCGTCATGCGCTTTGTCGATCTGACCTGGATCGTCATGCCCGGTTATTACATTCATGGTCTCCGCATCCATTGGTTGAATTTCTGTGTCCCGTTGGCGTTAGGCGGTCTTTGGATCGCAACTTTTTTATGGCAACTCAAAGCTCGGCCGTTGTTGCCGGTCAACGCGCCCGGTCTGAAAAGGGCTCTCAATCACGATGACGACTGAAGAGAAGCCGCGCCACGAAGAGGTCCGCTTCGAGAGAACGGATATCAGCGGGCGTAATGTGTTTCTGACCGGCGCCGGCGTCCTGGTTGGAGTGTGGGTTCTCTCCGCCATCCTGTATCTCTATTTCGCGTTGCTTGACAGGCACTATGCGCGCGTCAGCCCGCCGGCGCTGCCGGTATCAAACACGGCCGCAGCTCTGCCGCCGCAGCCGCGGCTGCAACAGTCACCTGCCCGCGATCTGAAAGCGTTGCGAGCGGCCGAAGACTGGGAGTTGAATCACTATCACTGGATCAATCAGGCGAAAGGCGAGGTGGCGATTCCTATCAGAGAGGCGATGAAGCTGACTGCGCAGCGCGGCATCCCACCAGGAAAACAACCTCCGAACGCTACGTTGACGCCTCCGCAAGAAGGTACGCGCCTGACGGGATTCGAGGGGAAAGTAGAGCCCGAACCGCGATGACCCGCTTGATTCTTTTACTGCCGCTGTTGTTCGGTTTCGCGATGCCCTGGGCTGCAGCTACTCAGCTTCCAAGTCAACTGCAGGGCGTTGGTTTCGATCAGAAGCTCAATAACCAAGTGCCGCTCAATCCGACATTCCAGGATGAATCCGGCAGAACAGTGACCCTGAAACAGTACTTCAGCGGAAAACCCGTCTTGCTCGCCACTGTTTATTACCGCTGTCCCATGCTGTGCAGCCAAATCATGAGCGGCATCGTTCGCGGCCTGCGCCCGCTGTCACTGAAACCTGGGCGCGATTTCGAGATCGTGGCCGTCAGCATCAATCCTGATGAAACGCCTCAAGACGCGGCGGCGAAGCAGGCTCAGTATTCTCAAAGCTACTCGCGATCTGGGAACAGCGCAGGGTGGCATTTCCTTGTAGGGAAGGAGCCGGCCATTCAGGCGGTGACGGATGCGATCGGCTTTCATTACCGCTACGATCAGGCCACGAAAATGTTCGTGCACGCGAGCGGGATCACTCTGCTGACTCCCGATGGCCACGTATCGCGTTACTTGTACGGAGTCGATTACGAACCCAAAGACTTGAAACTCGGTCTGATTGAGGCATCAAGTGATCGCATTGGTTCGCCGGTCGATCAGATCCTGCTGTTTTGCTATCACTACGACCCGAAAACGGGCAAGTATGGGGCCGTTGTTCTGAATTCCCTAAAAATGGCCGCCGTTTTGACGCTGATCGTTCTGGGGGGCTTTCTAGGCTGGCTCTGGCGCCGCGATCTCAAACAGTACGCGGTCGCCGCCAAGGATGTTGGTCGCCTATGATTCCACGGCTGCAGCTCATCCCGGATTCTGCCTCTTCGATCTCGCACGAAGTCAACCTGTTCTTCGGGTTGATGGTCATCCTTTGCTCGGCTGTCGCTACCGGTATCGCCATTTTTCTCATCTATTCGGCCGTCCGTTATCGCCGGCGAGACCCAAATGAAATGGGAAGCCAGCGGCGGAACTATATCCCCGCTGAAGTTACCTGGATCGCTCTGCCCTTCTTGTTCTTCATGGGCATGTTCGCCTGGGGAGCCAAGTTGTACTTTGAGATCGAAAGGCCGCCGGATAACACCGTAAACATGTATGTCGTCGGGAGGCAATGGATGTGGAAATTCCAGCATCCCGAAGGGCAACGCGAGATCAATACACTGCACATCCCGGTCGGGCGTCCGGTGAAGCTGATCATGACCTCGGAAGACGTCATTCACAGCTTCTTTGTTCCGGCGTTCCGCACGAAGCAGGACGTTGTTCCGGGCCGCTACGAGACCACTTGGTTCGAGGCGATTCAGCCCGGAAAATACCACCTATTCTGTGCTGAATACTGCGGCACCAAACATTCGGGAATGATCGGCTGGATCTATGCCATGAACCCGGATGATTACCAGCGCTGGCTAACGGAAGGGGCGCCCGAGGGCTCGCTAGCTTCTCAAGGCGAGAAATTCTTTCACCAGTTCGGATGCTCAAACTGCCATCACTTCGACAACGCCGGGCGATGTCCGAACTTACTGAATCTCTACAACCATCCGGTCCAAATCGGCGGAGGAGAAACGGTGCTCGCCGATGACGGCTACATTCGCGAATCGATTCTGGATCCAAACGCAAAAATCGTATACGGCTATCAGCCGAATATCATGCCAAACTTCACCGGACAGATTTCCGAGGAGCAACTTGTAGCCTTGATCTCATATATCAAGGCCCTCAGTCCGTCGCCCGGCACACAGCAGCCCTCCAGCTCCGGGACTACTCCGAAGAACTATGGAGTGCAAAAGGGCATTGCCGGTCCTGGAGCGACATCGATCTCGGGATCGCATCTGGAGCAACGCTAATGATTGAAACCGCGGGCATCCACATCGAAAAGAACTATCTGACAGAGAAGCAGGGCTTACTTTCCTGGTTCTTCACGACAGACCACAAGCGCATCGCGATCCTGTACACCGCATCCGTGACTGCGTTTTTCTTCCTCGGCGGTTTCTTCGCTCTGCTGATGCGGCTGAATCTGCTCTCTCCACGCGATCAGCTCGTAAGCCCGGAAACCTATAACAAGCTGTTCACGATGCACGGAATCATCATGGTCTGGTTTTTCCTGATTCCATCGATCCCGAACACGATCGGCAATTTTGTCATTCCGATGGCCATCGGAGCGAAAGACCTGGCCTTCCCCAAGCTGAACTTATTTAGCTGGTATGTATTCATGCTCGGCGGCTGTGTCACTGTCTATGCGCTTTTCCGGGGCGGCGTTGATAGCGGCTGGACGTTCTACACGCCGTTCAGTACAACTTACTCGACCACCTATGTAACAGCGGCTGCGATCGGAATTTTCATAAACGGATTTTCCACGATCATGACCGGGGTGAACTTCATTGCAACGATTCACCGGATGCGCGCTCCCGGTCTGACCTGGTTCCGTTTGCCTATTTTCATCTGGTCGATGTACGCGACCAGCATTATTTTCGTTCTGGCGACACCGGTACTCGCCATCACTCTGCTCATGGTTGCGATCGAACGCATTTTTCAGATCGGAATTTTCGATCCGGCGTTGGGGGGTGATCCCGTGCTGTTCCAGCATATGTTCTGGTTTTACTCGCATCCGGCCGTCTACATCATGATTCTGCCGGCCATGGCTGTCGTGAGCGAAATTATCCCGGCGTTTGCCCGTAAACCGCTATTCGGTTATAAAGCAGTCGCGTACTCCAGCATGGGGATCGCTGTGCTCGGATTCCTGGTGTGGGGGCACCATATGTTTGTGGCCGGTACCTCCATCTACTCGGCCATGACGTTCTCGCTGTTGAGTTACTTTGTGGCGATACCATCCGCTATCAAGGTCTTCAACTGGACGGCCACCATTTACAAGGGATCGGTTTCGTGGGACACGCCGATGTTATACGCGATAGGATTTGTGGGGCTATTTACTATCGGTGGCATGACAGGATTGTTCCTCGCGGCGGTCGGGCTTGATGTTCACGTTACCGATACTTATTTCGTCATCGCGCACTTTCACTACATCATGGTTGGCGGAACGGTAATGGCGTTCCTGGGAGGGGTCCATTATTGGTGGCCGAAAATCAGTGGAAAATTATATCCCGAAGGAATCGCGCGCCTGTCGGCTCTGACGGTATTCCTGGGGTTCAATCTGACCTTCTTTCCGCAATTCGTGCTGGGATACCTGGGGATGCCCCGGCGGTATGCGGCGTATCCGGATGAGTTCCAGATGTTAAATGTGCTCTCGACGGCGGGTGCGACCATTCTCGGAGTCGGCTACATTCTTCCTCTGTTTTATCTGCTCTGGTCGTGGAAGTACGGAAAGGAGGCTGGTCCGAATCCCTGGCGCGCTACCGGCCTCGAGTGGAAAACTACATCTCCGCCGCCGAAACACAATTTCGAAGTTACGCCAGTTGTCGACTACCGACCCTACGATTACGAAGCGATGCAGGAGGAACTAGGCCTTGTCCGAATTCGCGACTGAACCCGCCGTAACGACTGTGGGCGATACCGTACTCGAACTGCGCGAGCAATACGCCAGTCCTCCGCAGCAGCGTGAAACCGCCAGCATCGGAATGTGGGTGTTCCTGGCGAGCGAAGTCTTGCTTTTTGGCGCGCTGTTTAGCGCGTTCACTGTTTACCGGCTATCGCATCCGTATGCGTTCGATGCAGGCAGCGCTCATATGGAGTTCCTCATTGGGGGAATCAACACCGGCATCCTCATTTGCAGTAGTTTCACGATGGCCTTGGCCGTTCACAGCTCCGAGGAAGGCAAACAGAAATTCATTCTTCTGTACCTCGCCGCAACGATGATTCTTGGCGCCATTTTCCTCGCCCTGAAATTCACCGAATACTATCTCCATTACGAGGAGCACAAGTTCCCGGCATTCTGGTTCGAATATTCAGGGCCTCACGCGCCGCAGGTCCAGATGTTTTTCGTCTTTTACTTCATCATGACGGGATTGCACGCGCTACACATGACGATTGGGATAGGAATTCTCGGGGTCCTCTTCTTTCGAACGTTACTCGGCCGCTTCAACGCCGCTTACCACACTCCCATAGAGATCGGTGGCCTCTATTGGCATTTCATCGATGTCGTCTGGGTCTTTCTCTATGCGATCTTTTACATTCCTGGATTGCACGCGAAATGAAACAGAACTCGCCTTCGGTCAAGACTTACACATACACGTTCATCTCGCTGATGGTGCTTGCGCTTGCCACCAGCCTCATTGGTATGGTCGATCTGGGCCCGCTCAGCATGCCGACGGCTGTCATCATCGCATCCATGAAGGCGATCCTGATCGCAGCGTTTTTCATGAATGCGCTCTACTCGTCAAAGGTGATTCAAGTGATCCTGTCGGCCGGCGTGATCTGGGTTCTGATTATGATCACGCTCACACTCGGTGACTATATGACGCGTGGCTGGGTGGATCCCCTGGCTGGTAAATAGGCTGGAGCCACCCGCCGGAATCGAACCGGCGACCTACGGTTTACGAAACCGTTGCTCTACCAGCTGAGCTAGGGTGGCCTGAGACTTTTTCATTTTAGCTCACAGTCTTCGGCGGCTATCATGGAGATGTCTCCGCTCGAAATTGCCTGAACTGCCTGAAGTTGAAACCGTTGTCCGATCCATTGCCCCGCACATTACCGGACAAAAAATAGTTGCGGCGTCGGTTCTGTCACACCGGGTGACACGAGGCGATCACGCACAAACCGCATCGCAGCTTACTAATGCCCGGATCATGGCTGTCCGTCGCCGAGGCAAGCAGATTCTGATTGATTTAGACAAGGGCTTGCTTTACGTCCATCTCGGGATGACCGGTAAGCTGCTCTGGAACGGCAGGTCGGGCAAGTATACACGTGCGTTCCTCGAATTCAAGAACGGGACGCTGCTTTTCGATGACATCCGCACGTTCGGCCGATTTGAATTTTTCAGTGCGCCGCCGGCTAATCTCACAAACGTCGGCCCGGACGCGCTCGTCGTTAGCTTCGAAGAATTTTACTCACGGATGCGCAAGCGCAAAGGCAGTCTGAAGGTGCTGCTTCTGAATCAGTCCTTCATCGCCGGCGTCGGGAATATCTATGCGGATGAAGCCCTGTTTGCGGCGCGCATCCACCCGCTCGCTCGATCGGGGCGGTTGTCGGAACGGCGCGCCCGGGTTCTATACGAGAGCCTCGGCGAAGTACTTGCGTTAGCTATCGAACACCGGGGTTCGTCGATCTCGGATTACGTGGACGGGGCAGGCGAACAAGGCAGTTTTCAATCGCTACACAACGTTTACGGAAGGCAAGGCGAGACCTGTCTGCGGTGTGAAGGTACGATTCGCCGCATCGTCGTCGCGCAGCGGGGAACTCACTACTGTCCGCGTTGCCAGCGCGTTTGAGGCTGCGTCTGGTCGAGCTCCGGGGGTACAGATTGCCGGATTGCGTCCACAACTTCCACGACCGTCCGCATCGCATCTACGTTATGCACTCTCACAATGTGCGCGCCGTTCAGAATGCTTGCGGTCACCGCGGCAGCGGTAGCGAATTCCGTGTCGGTCTCACCCTCTTTTCGAAGAAATTGCTTCCGCGACGGGCCAATCGCGATTGGAAGATCGAAACTTTTTAAGAGTCCGAGTTGAGCGATGATCTGCGAATTCTGCTCGCGGCGTTTTCCAAAGCCGAGACCGGGATCAATCACTACCTGGTGCTTCTGGATTCCGCTTTGCCGGGCCCGGTTCAATGCTGCCTCGAGATCAATGCTGATCGAGCGCATCAGGTCCTTGATAGGCGGCAGTTTCGCCCACGTTTCCGGGGTTCCCCTCATGTGGTTGATGACCAGCCCGGCGTCATGCTTAGTAACCACCTTCGGAAGCTGCAGATCAAGGAGCACACCGCTGGGATCATTGATAATTTCGGCCCCATGCTCGAAGGCTTTCTCGGCTACTCCCGATTTGTACGTGTCTACCGAAATAGGAATCGTCAACTTGCCTTTCAGCCGTTTCAGTACGGGCACGACCCGGCGCAGTTCTTCTGCTTCCGAGATACGCTGCGATCCGGGGCGAGTCGACTCTGCACCGATGTCCAGGATATCCGCCCCCATGTCTTCGAGTTCGATCGCGCGGGAAAAGGCACGGTCGGGGTCTGCGTATTTGCCGCCATCCGAAAAGGAGTCAGGCGTGACATTCAGGACGCCCATAATCAGCGTTCGGTCGCCGAGCAGAATTTCGCGATTTTTCAGCTTCCAGTGGTATCGCTTATCCATTACTAAGATATGAGTGTGGCAGACGCTCGCGCCGCTAGAATCATTCGCGGATACGAAATGCCTCGGCGGTCATTCTGAGCGGGCGCTTTAAGAGTTGCGGCTCCAGCATGCGGCGGTGAGCGGTGCTGAGCATGTCGTCGAGAACTTCGCCGATTTCCGGGTGAGTGATTCGCAGCATCTGCAAATACGATTTAGCCGTTTCCTCGCTGCAGTCGTGCAATGCTCCTGCCCAGTTGGCTCGCGAACCACCCTTCAGCGTGTCTTTCAGCATTTTATGAGCCATCGTCTCCATCAGGACTGCGAGGTTCTTACCGGAAATCCCAGCGGCTCGCAGGGCGAGTTGAGCGGTTGAAAACAGGATGATGGGGAGGGCCGATGCAAGCATCTGGGCGGCAAACAGCAAATGTTTGCTGCCAGGCCGCAACTCCGAGGTCAGCACGTCGTTGCGCTCGAGAAAGCGCCGAACCTGCCGGCCGGCAGCCATCTGACCTTCTACTACAAACCAGTCGTGGCGAACGCTCGGCATACAGACTAAAGTGGCGATTGATGCGCCACGATTGCGAAGTGGTTCAAGTACTTCGGCGGAAAGCCAGGTCTCGCAGAGCACGAAAGAAAGATTTTTGAAAACGAGCTCGGAATCGCAGAGTTCTTGCACAACACGCGAAACGGAACTGTCAGGCACCCGGACAAGGATCAGCCGTGCTGCTTGCAATTCTTCATATTCAGCAACGGCGTAGCCGGCGCGCAGGATATTGGACTGGCGGCGCGCTACTCGAAGCGTAACCGACTTTAGAGGACCGAGATCCTGCGGCAGCGTCGGCAGCCGCAGGATGGATGAACCTGTTGAATTACCTTCTACTACCAGCCCGACCTGCGACAGCCTCCTCATATATACCGGTTGCCCTCAGCGCCTTTATTCGATCGCGGTATTGCGCGGCTTTCTCAAATTCGAAGATTTTGGCGGCTTCGCGCATTTTCATTTCCAATTCGGCAATCATGGCATCCCGCTCGTCCGGCGTCAACTCTTTTTGTGACTCCGGCTCAAGCTCGATCGGCACCGTGACGTAGTCTGCTTCAGCTACGGCAACAAGGCTCATAT
Organism: Acidobacteriaceae bacterium; assembly: GCA_019243205.1. Lineage (GTDB taxonomy): Bacteria > Acidobacteriota > Terriglobia > Bryobacterales > Bryobacteraceae > Bog-105. Next base: position 8,256 of record JAFAUR010000813.1, read on the forward strand.
CGATGGGCTTCAGGATGGTTTGAGGAGTAATGTGATTCGCTTCGTTATACGCCTCCTGTAGCGCGCGGCGGCGATTTGTTTCATTGAGGGCTCTCTGCATGCTTTCGGTGATAACGTCGGCATACAGGATTGCGCGCCCATTCACATTGCGGGCGGCACGGCCGATGGTCTGGATTAAGGAGCCGGTTGAACGGAGAAAACCCTCTTTATCAGCGTCAAGGACCGCGACCAGTGACACCTCGGGCAGGTCCAAACCCTCACGCAGGAGGTTCACACCGATCAGGGCGTCGTATGCTCCGCGGCGCAGATCGCGTAGGATCTTGATACGGTCGAGAGTGCTGACTTCAGAATGCAGGTACGCGCACTTTACGCCAACTTCCGAATAATACTCTGCCAGATCCTCCGCCATTCGCTTGGTGAGGGTCGTCACCAGCACCCGTTCGTTGCGTTCTGTTCTTAAACGGATCTCGTGAAGCAGATTGTCGACCTGGCCCTTGATTGGGCGAATATCGACTTCGGGGTCGAGCAGGCCGGTGGGACGAATCACCTGTTCAACGACGACACCGGCGGACTTCGTCAGTTCGTAAGGGCCGGGAGTTGCAGACACGTAGAGTGCCTGGTTGACCCGGTTCTCGAACTCTTCGAAGGTGAGCGGCCGGTTATCGCGAGCGCTCGGCAGCCGGAACCCGTACTCCACCAGGATATCCTTGCGCGACCGGTCGCCGTGAAACATGCCTTGCAGCTGAGGGACGGTCTGATGGCTTTCGTCGAGGAAGAGCAGGGCGTCTGTCGGGAGATAATCGAGCAGCGTGGGCGGCGCCTCTCCGGGCAGGCGGCCTGAGAAGTGGCGCGAATAGTTTTCGATTCCATGGCAGTATCCGATCTGCTTGATCATTTCGAGATCGAACATGGTGCGCTGGTAGAGCCGTTGTGCCTCAATCAGCTTCCCTTTCGATTCCAGTTCTTTGTGCCACCACTGCAGTTCGTTCTCGATGCTTTGCATCGCCTGCTCGCGCGTGGGTGCGTCCATGACGTAGTGAGTCCTGGGATAGATGGGCAGGCGCAGATAGGTTTGTTTGACCTGGCCTAGTAAAGGGTCAATCTGGCTGAGCGATTCGATCTCATCGCCCCAAAGCTCGATGCGATAGGCGTTATCGTCGTAAGTCGGGAAAAGCTCGATCACGTCACCGCGGACCCGGAAGGTTCCACGCCGAAAATCATGATCGTTGCGTTCATAGAGGATCTCGACCAGACGGTGGGTCAGCTCTTTGCGGGTGATGTGCTGGCCCTTTTCGAGCATTAGCAACATGCCGTAGTAGGCTTCCGGGGACCCCAAGCCGTAGATGCAGCTTACGCTCGCGACTATGACGCAGTCGCGGCGCTCGAACAGCGAACGTGTCGCAGAGAGGCGCAGCTTGTCGAGTTCGTCATTGATGGTGGCCTCCTTCTCGATGTAGATATCGCCTGAAGGGATGTAGGCTTCCGGTTGATAGTAATCGTAGTAACTGACAAAGTACTCGACCGCATTATGCGGGAAGAAGCTTTTGAACTCGTGATACAGCTGAGCGGCCAGCGTTTTGTTATGAGCAAGCACGAGAGCGGGGCGTTCGCAGGCCTCCATGATCTTTGCCATCGTAAACGTCTTACCGGAGCCGGTGACACCCAGGAGAACCTGGTGTTTTTCGCCTTCGAACGCCCCGCGCGTTAACTGTTCGATGGCCGTCGCTTGATCGCCGCGAGGCTGGTAATCGACGCCCAGTCGGAATGACACGTCAACAAGTATAGAGCGTGATTGCTCTCAAGGCCCGGTGACAACCGGGAGACACGCTATCCGCTCGCGTTCAGCATTAAACTCGCATCCGATCAGAGAGATGCACGCGATCAAGTAAAGCCAGATGAGCAAAACGATTACGGTCCAAATGCTGCCATAAAAGATGTTGTAGTGCGCCAGGTGGGCAACGTACCAGGCGAACCCTCCGGTGGTAATCAGCCAGAGAACGGTCGCGACGAAGGCGCCCGGCCAGACGCGCCGAAAACGAGAGCCCATAACCGGCATGATGTTTTCGGGCTCCGGACGGTGGTTAGGCCCGAAGTAGTAGAGGAGTCCTGTCACGAGGATGGTGGTTCCGAACGCCACGAAATAACGTGCAAAGCGCCAGGCGACGTGAAGAGGCGTGTCCAGTTCCAAATAGCCCGCCCAGCGTATGAATCCGGCCTCACCGCGATCTCCGAAGATGATGAGACCGGAGGCCGCAACAATAGGAAACGCGGTGATCAGCACGAGGAAGATGGCCATTCCGCGCTGCTTCAGAAAAGGACGGCCTGATGGAATTCGGTATGCGGCCTGGAATCCCTCCATTAGGCTGATCATGGCGCCTGAGCCCGCCCACAGCGAAACCAAGGTCGAGATGACGGGTATAGAGAGCGGTTTGACACCGCGCTCACGTAAGCGGGACAAAACGAGGTCCTCGGTCCCCGGCGGAACGATCTCCCGCGCAAAGGTCGCGATCACATGCACAACGGATGCCGCATTCGCCTGAATCAGAACAGCCGTGAGCGTAGTCAGTACCGGGAACAGCGAGAGCAGAAACGAGTAGGCCGCACCCTTCGCGATTCCAAAGCAATTGTCTTCATAGGCCGCGATGAATGCACGTCTGAGAAGCCAAGCGTTGCGTGCGAAGAAACTCGGTTCGATGATGAGGAACTTAGGTTGAACCCGAGTTGCATCGGCGCCCAGACTTGTTCCAACGCTCTCCGGCATTTACGGCGGTCCCTTGGATGTGATGATAGCTTGACTCAACCACTGCAATCCCTGGTTCCGCGCCCGCAGTTTGAATGCTTTGTTAATCTAAGGAGTAAACGCGTTCGCCCTGCCTCCTGATTTCCCGCGGCTGCCGTGCGGCTTGCGATCTAAAAATCTGAGTCATGCATGTTTTCAAACTAACTCGTCGGTTGATCGATATTGAATCCATTACTCCGAACGAGCGGGAAATTGTGGACTACCTTTCACAACTGCTTAGTGATCTCGCCCGGCGATTTGGCGGCGATTTCGAGCGGATGCCGGTAGAACCTGAGCGCGATAACGTTTTTGTCCGCTTCGGCAATCCAGTTACGGTGTTATCGACGCATACCGACACCGTTCCACCTTTCCTTCCATCCGGCGAAAACGAGCAGTTCATCACCGGCCGCGGAGCCTGCGACACCAAAGGCATCATCGCGGCCATGCTAACCGCGGCCGAAGAGCTTTTGGCCGAAGGCGTTCGTAACTTCGGGTTGCTGTTCGTGGTGGGAGAGGAACGCAACAGCGCGGGAGCCCAGGCGGCGGCTCGGAATGGACGCGGCAGCAGATTCATCATCAACGGGGAACCGACTGAGAACAAACTGGCTCTCGGGTCCAAGGGCGCCTTGCGGTACGAGGTGCGGGCGCTCGGCCGGATGGCGCATTCTGCTTATCCGGAGCTGGGCGAATCGGCGATCCTGAAGCTGCTCGCCGCGCTCGACCGGATCTTAAAGGTGGAAATGCCGGTCGATCCGGTGCTGGGTCCGAGCACGTTAAACATTGGGACCATCTCCGGGGGACGAGCTCCCAACGTCATCCCGGACGCTGCTCAAGCGGAGATTTTCATCCGAGTTGTTGGTGACGTGACCGATCTACGGACCCGGATCCAGAAAGCAGCGGCTCCAGACGCCAATGCCGAAGAAGTGCTTTTCATTCCAGCCATCCGCCTGGGAGCCTTGGACGCGATGGAAACAACGGTTGTGGCTTTTACAACTGATATTCCAGCCTTCGGTGAAACGTGGGGACGGCCGTTTCTGATCGGTCCTGGAAGCATCCACGTCGCTCATACGTCGCACGAGCATGTTCCCAAGGAGCAGCTGCTGGACGCTGTGCGGCTATACAAGAGCATGATCGTGCGCCTGGGAAACGGCGCATAAGCAACAAAGAAATGAAAACAATTGAGGTCGGAGTATTAGGAGCAACGGGGATGGTCGGACAACATTTTGTCCGATTCCTGGAAGGCCACCCCTGGTTTAAGCTGACGTGGGTTGGCGCAAGCGACAGGTCGGCAGGCAAGAAGTACGCAGAGGCTACGGCATGGCGATTGGAAGGCGAGATGCCGGAGTCCGCCGCGGCTCTGACGGTTTTCGATTCGAAGCCTGGCAACGCGCCTCAGCTTGTCTTTTCCGCGATGGACGCTTCAGTTGCGACTGACATCGAACGCGCGTTTGCCCAGGCGGGGCACATCGTGGTTTCGAATTCGCGCAATCACCGCATGGAACCAGACGTGCCGTTGATTGTGCCTGAAATCAATCCGGACCATCTTGCCCTCGTGCCCGCGCAGCGCTGCAAGCGGAAGTGGGCTGGGGCTATTGTCACGAATCCGAACTGCTCGACAGTGACGTTAACGATGGCGCTTGCGCCTTTGGCTCAGTTCGGCATCCAACGCATTTTCGCCGCGACATTACAGGCGGTTTCCGGAGCCGGATACCCGGGCGTTGCCTCGATGGACGTGCTGGCGAACGTGATTCCGTTTATCGGAAGCGAAGAAGAGAAGATGGAAGTCGAGACGCAGAAGATCCTCGGCACGGTCCACAACGACCATGTTCTTCCTTTGGAAGCGGCAGTAAGCGCGCAGTGTCATCGCGTGGCGGTGGTAGATGGCCACACGGTAGCGACATCTGTGCAGCTTTACCATAAACCCGAGCTCCGCGAGATCCAAACGGCAATCGAAGACTTTCGCGGACTGCCCCAGCAGCGTGAGTTGCCGAGCGCTCCGCAGCGACCGGTCATCTACATGGCGCAGGCTGACCGTCCTCAGCCGCGCCGGGATGCCGCCCGAGAGAACGGCATGAGTGTCTTTGTCGGACGCTTACGCCCCTGTCCGGTTTTCGATTGGAAGTTCGTCGCCTGCGGGCACAATACCATTCGTGGGGCAGCAGGCGCCGCGGTGCTCAACGCGGAGCTGATGGTTGCCGAAGGACTGGTCAGATAGCTCCGCAATGATCGTGATGAAGTTCGGCGGATCATCCGTCGAATCCCGCGTGGCCCTCGAGCGCGTTACAGAGATCGTTCGGAAATACGAAAGCAGACGACCGATTGTGGTCGTTTCTGCGATGGGTAAAACGACCAATAAACTGCTTGCGGCTGCTAATGAAGCCGTAGCGGGGCGCCGGGAGCAAGCTCTCACTCTTGTTGATGAACTCCGGGCCTATCATCTGACGCACGGTTTGCCAGTTGCGGGGGCTGCGGCGGCGGAGCTCGACCGTTACGTGCGAACGCATTTCGAGTGGCTGGACGAGTTGGTTGTCGGACTCTCCGTCGTCGGAGAACTTTCGGGCCGATCAACGGACGCGATTGCGAGCGTCGGTGAACGATTGTCCAGCCTGATTCTGACCTTCGCGCTCCAGGCCGCCGGAATTCGGGCGCAACATGCCGATTCGCGCCGGTTCATCATTACAGATGACCGGTTTACGCATGCTCAGCCGTGCTGGGATGAAACGTATTCGGCTCTCGACGGAGAACTGCGGAGAATGGCAGAATCCGCTGTGGTGGTAATGGGCGGATTTATCGGATCGACCAAGGACGGACAGACTACGACGCTCGGCCGTGGAGGTTCCGACTACTCGGCGGCGATTGTTGGAGCAGGGGTCGGGGCGGGGGAAATTCAAATCTGGACCGACGTGGACGGCATGTTGACGGCAGATCCACGCATCATTCCTGGCGGGCATCGGGTGAAGTCAATCTCGTTTGCGGAAGCGGCGGAAATGGCCTACTTCGGTGCGAAAGTCCTGCACCCGGCAACAGTTGTTCCCGCGGTTGAAAAAAACATTCCGGTGCTGATTCTGAACTCGCGCAGGCCCGAAGTCGAGGGAACCAGAATCACGTCTGAGCCTGTGGCGTGCCATAACCCGGTAAAGTCGATTTCATGCAAACGCGGAGTGACAGTCCTGAATATACGTTCGACCCGCATGCTGATGGCTCACGGTTTTCTTCGTCGTATTTTCGAAATCTTCGATCGCTACAAGACGAGCGTAGACATGGTCTCGACCAGCGAAGTCAGCGTTTCACTCACGATCGAAGATCGAGAACAACTAGACCATATCTGCCGTGAACTGAAGGAGTTTGCTGAAATCAGCTCGGAAGATGAGCAGGCCATCGTATGCCTGGTCGGCGAAAATATTCGTCATACGCCGGGTATTGCGGGCCGTGCTTTTGAAGTTATCCGACAGACGAATATTCGTATGATTTCTCAGGGCGCATCTTTGCTGAATCTAGGGTTTGTGGTCGCGGAGAAAGATCTACGCGACGTAGTAGCGGTGCTCCACAGAGAGTTTTTCGTCGATCTGGACCCGGCGGTTTTCGATTAGCATGCAAGATACAAAGATTGCGCTTATTGGCTACGGCAAGATGGGACATCTGGTCGAGCACCTCGCAACAAGTCACGGCTGCCAGGTGGTAATGCGGCTCGATTCGAAAGCGAAGCACGATGGCGGGGTCCTGAGTGCGAACGCATTGAAGGGAGTCGATGTCGCTGTGGAATTTACTAACCCGGAAGCCGCGCCCGAGAATCTGAAGGCACTTGCCGTCGCACATATCCCGACTGTTTCGGGAACGACAGGATGGTATCGGAGATTGCCAGAAGTGCAGCAAGCATTCGAGAAGGAAGGGACCGGTTTGGTCTACAGCCCGAACTTCTCCGTCGGCGTTGCAGTGTTCCGGAGACTTGTCACGGAAGCTGCGAAAATGCTAAAGGACGAAGCAGATTATGGCGCTTGGGCCTGGGAAATTCACCACGACGCGAAAAAGGACGCGCCCTCGGGAACTTTGCTGCACCTGGTGGAAGCGATGAAGGCGGCCGGATACTCGAGGAACGTAGATCTGAGCTCGAGTAGAGCTGGAAAACATCCCGGCACGCACGAAGTCGGGTTTGATTCTCTCGCTGATACGATTACGTTGCGGCATGTCGCGCGGAGCCGTGAGGGATTTGCTTTGGGCGCTTTGAAAGCTGCGAGATGGATCGCCTCGCACTCGGGTGTCCATACGTTCGAGGAAGTTCTCTTCGGCTCTTGAGAAGAGTCCTGAAGCACAAGGAGTTCTGTTTTATGTTTACCGGTTGCGGGACAGCTCTGGTGACTCCATTTCGGCAGGATCGTACGTTGGATGAGCCGAGCTACCGGGCACTGGTGCTGCGCCAGATTGAAGGCGGCATTGACTTTCTTTGTCCGTGCGGCACCACAGGCGAGAGTCCGACCTTGAAACACGAAGAGCATCTTCGGGTGGTGGCGGCGACGGTGGAAGAATCGCGCGGGCGCGTTCCCGTGCTGGCGGGAGCCGGCGGCTATGACACGGGAGAAGTAATTGAACTTATAGCGGAACTGAAGCGCATCGGAGTTTCGGGCATTCTTTCGGTGACGCCGTACTACAACAAGCCGACACAGGAAGGTCTCTACCAACATTACCGGGCGATCGCGGAATCAACTGATCTTCCGATCGTTGTATACAGCGTGCAGCCCCGGACGGCGGTAAACGTGGAGCCCGCGACCATCGTCCGGCTCGCCCAGATTCCGAACATTGTCGGTGTGAAGGAAGCGTCTGGAATGATCGGGCAGATGGCCAGCATTCTGGCGCGGGTGCCCGAAGAGTTTATTGTGCTTTCGGGTGATGACGCGGTAGCGCTACCGCTGATTGCGTTGGGCGGGAAAGGAGTCATCTCAGTAGTTTCCAACGAGATTCCCGGGGAATTCACGGCCTTGACGCGAGCGGCGCTGAACGGCGATTTCGGGACGGCGCGGCAGCTTCAACGGAAGTATCAAGAGCTGCTGGAAATCAACTTCGTGGAGACGAGCCCCGGGCCGGTGAAGTTTGCGCTTTCACGTATGGGACTGTTGCAGCCGGTGTGGCGTCTGCCGCTCGTGCCTCCACAGCCCGCATCTCAAGCCAAGATCGAAGCGGTGCTCGAGTCGGTGGGATTGGTTTCCGGAGTGCGTGTTTGACCGGCAATCTGGGACTGGGGAGCTTGCAGGCCGAAATCGAGGCGCTCTTTGACGCCAAGCTTTCCAGCTACTCCGAGGATGCCAGGCAGGTTTTTCAAGCCTTCGTTCAGCAATTGAATGAAGGAAAGATCCGGGCTGCCGAACCGGACGAAACGCAGCCGACCGGCTGGCGCGTGAACACGTGGGTGAAGAAGGGCATTCTGCTCGGGTTTCGTATCGGCAAACTCACTCACTTGCCTGGCGAGGGGTCGCGACAGTTTTTCGACAAAGATACTTATCCCCTGAAGACATTCAGCGTTTCGGACGGCGTTCGGATTGTACCCGGGGGATCGAGCATTCGCGACGGCTGTTATGTGGCTCCGGGAACTACATGTATGCCGCCGATGTACATCAATACGGGATCGTATGTCGATTCGGGAACGATGGTGGACTCTCATGCGCTCGTCGGCAGTTGCGCGCAGATTGGCCGAAACTGTCATCTTTCGGCCGCGGTGCAAATCGGAGGCGTGCTCGAGCCGGTTGGCGCTTTGCCGGTGATCATTGAAGATGAGGTTCTCGTGGGCGGGAACTGCGGAGTTTATGAAGGCACCGTGGTAGGCCGCGGAGCAGTGCTCGGAAGCGGGACGGTGCTGAACCGCTCTACACCTGTCTACGACCTAGTCCGAGAAACCGTACACCGGGCCAGCGCGGACCTGCCGCTCATCATTCCTGAGGAGGCGGTGGTCGTAGCGGGATCGAGGAGAATCACTTCCGGAGTTGGCAAACAGTGGAAACTTTCGGTTTACACCCCCATCATCGTGAAGTATCGTGACGCCGGAACCGAAGCAAAGATCCAGTTAGAAGATCTCCTTCGCTAAAGTGCCGGCTCCATGGCGAGTCCTGTCCCGGAAGGGTGGCGTCAAAAATCTTGGGTCCGGTCGGTTGAGAACTGCCCCCTTCCGGTTCTTCGGTGACTTCGAGTTCTGAAAGATCGGAGATCACCGCACCATCATCGAAACCGATCCAGATGTTTTTGAACTGCCCCGGGTGAACGACCCCGGCATTCACGACAATCGGGCTTTGGTTTCGTAGCAGCCAAAGCTGCCAAACCTTTCCTGTTGCGGGCAGCGGCAAATTCGAAGCGACAAACACCAACTTTTCGTTCTCGATGACAAGGGCGTACGCTACTGAACCGGCAGCAGCCTCACTTGCCTGCATGGGAATCATTCTCACTCCCGGCTCCGCGAGCAAAGACGAGAGACGATCGCCCTGATTTGCCGGATCTTCTTCGCGCTGCAGCACTTGTCTCAAGCCCTCTGCTTCGGCCTGAGCCTTGAGTAGCTGTTGCCGAAGCGAGTCTTGCTGTTTGACGCTGTTCGCCCGCCCATCGGCCGTTAGTTGCTTCTCAAATTGATCCCCTCTTTGACGCTGCCGCCCAAGCTCCAGCTGTGTAGCACTGAGCTCTTGCGATAAACGATTGATTTCCGCCTTCAATTGCTGATCATCGAGGCCGGCAGATTCGTGGCCCGCATGCCAGGTGATAAAAAAGGAGGCAGTGCATACGAGTGTTGCTATTGCGATGAGCGGCGATTTCAGCTGATACGTGCGCGCGAGGACGCGCACGAAACCTTCTTCCACATGAGTGGCACCGTTCGCGTACACTTCGGCTGTATCCCGATCAAACGGCATGGATCCCCGTGTCGAAATTAGGGCAGACCAAGTATACGCAAAATCTACTGCTTTGAAATGTTGGTACTGTTGTCATGCTCAATCGCGAGTCCGTTCGGGCCCCAATCGTCGAGACTTGTGATGCGCGATTCGCCGTAAGGGGAAGAAACTTCTTTAATCGAGAACTTCACAGAACCAGGGCGGACCTGTACGATGGTGTGCTGAAAGAACCAGCCCTTTTCGTAAGCTTTATCGAGTCGCAGGTGCCCTCCCGAACTCGCCTCGGATATGTAATCAACCCCGTCGAGCTTGTAGTGCAGCATCTGATGGACGTGGCCTGAGATCACGTATCGGACGCCGTACTTCTGTGCGAACTGATGCAGGGGAAACGCCGGATTTGAAAACGCTGCGTTGTAAATCCAGGAAGGCCGGTGCGAAACGATGAATTTCACCGGTGCCGCAGCATGCTCCTGGAGATCGTGCTGAAGGAAATCATATTCTTGCGATGGCAGATCGTCGCTTTGGCTGTTGTTAAGCACCGTGAAGTGAGCCTCACGGAAATCGAACGAGTAGTGGAGGGGCCGCTTTGTGTATTTGACATACGCCGTGGCCGAGATCGGTGACCAGACGTCGTGATTTCCAGGCGTGAAGAATATCGTGTTGTGACCGCTCGCTTCGAGTATTCTTAGCGCCTTCTCCCATTCGAGATGCACTGTGCGGTCATTTCCGCCCTCGATGATGTCGCCGACGGTCAGGACGAAGTCGGGATGATCGGCATTCACTTCGCGCCAAACTTCTTCGTAAACACCGGGAACGGCACTTCCGGTCCGGTCACCAACAATCGCGAAAGTGAAACCGGAGTTGTCACGCGGTTCGTGAGGCGCGGATACGCTCTGGCGAACGCACAAGAGGACGGCAGCGAGAAGTGCTCCCTCTAGGAACCTGCGTGCTCTGCAAGGCATCGAACTAATTAGAATGTTCGCCCACTTGCGGGCTCTCTCTCTGTTTTTTCCTCTCACGATGGCATTTTTTCATTCCGGAAGGGCAGTAAACCGCCGACCGCCCGGACTCTTTAGCGATATCGAATACGCGCAGGTCCAAAGCATCAGCTTGCGGATGGACGGCTATGTTCAGCCGGGAGACCAACCCGTTCCGGCGGTCATTCTTGTGCATGGAGGCGGTTGGGTCGCGGGCGACCGCAGCCGCGAAGTCCAGCCCCTTTTCAAGCCGCTCGAGGATGCCGGTTTCGCCTGGTTTTCGATCAGCTACAGACTGGCGACGGACATGACGCAATTCGGGGTCGCCATTGATGATGTCAGTGGCGCGATCCGCTACGTTCGATCCCATGCGGCGGAATTCAACGTTGATCCTGATCGCATTGCATTGGTGGGGGAGTCCGCGGGCGGCCAACTCGCCGCGATGGCTGCGCTCCGCGGCGGTCCGGGCATCTCCGTAAAGGCAGTCGTCGCGCTTTATACGCCTACGGATTTGGGCAAGCTGCTGAGGAATTCGCAGTACATCCCGGCCCAGATTCGAGACAGTGTCAAGGGCACGCCCTGGGAAGCCTTCGTGCTGGCGGCCTTGACGAAGCTGTCCCCGATCGACAATGTCCGAAGGGACATGCCGCCTTTCCTGTTCATTCACGGGACGGCCGATCCACTCGTGCCCCTATCGCAATCGACAGAGATGTGCGACAAGATGCGCAGCGTCGGGGCGAGCTGTGAAGTGTTCAAAGTGCCGGGCGCAGGCCATGGGATTCGCTGGTGGGAGTCGTCGCCGCAATACAGCACCGCCTACAAGCAGAAAATAGTGGAGTGGTTGCGGGCTGAGCTAACGGCAGGGACCGAGGCTCGGTCGCCCCGCGTTGCGAGCTGAAAAAGACCCTGAACGAACGGAATCGCCCTAAGCGCCGCCCTCATAGTACGAGGCGATCTTGTCGTAAACCTCGTTCGGGAACCGGAGACTCTTATAGACGTTACAGGAGTCCGGGTCGGAATCAGCGGATTCGCAGATCGGGAACTCCTGTTCGTTCATCCACTGCAAGATACGATCCGGCTTTGGTGGATTGTAACCTTTGGCCTCGACCTGCCGGAGCAGCCCGCGGGCCTTGGCTTCATCACAATCCGGATCCTTCGTCAACTGTTCGATCAGCTCGTTATCGGAAAGGAAGTGACGGGCGATCATCGTGAAGACGAGACGTCCATAGTGCCCGATGTCTTCGCCCCTATCGAGCGAATCCAGCAGATGAGACATCATTGGATTTTGGTACAGATCTTCGAGTGCCATTTGCTTCTCTCAGTCTTTAAGATGCAAGTCGTCGTGATCTGTTTCGCTATTTCTTTGCCTAGGGTTCAAACGCCTGGCACGCCCAACGCCGTCAAGTTGGCCACTGTGGAAACGGACGTAGAGGAGCCTAGAGGTTGCCTCGGCGCGCTTGTTCACGCTCGATCGCTTCGAATAGCGCCTTGAAGTTGCCTTTGCCAAAGCTGCGGCTTCCCTTGCGTTGGATGATCTCGAAGAAGAGAGTCGGCCGATCCTGAACGGGCTTGGTGAAGATCTGCAGCATATAACCTTCGTCATCCCGATCGACCAGGACGCCCAGTTCAGCTAATTTGTCCAGAGGTTCGTCAATGGCGCCCACTCGAGCTGTCAGGTCCTCATAGTAGGTTGTAGGCACGGAAAGGAAGTCGATACCCTGCTGATGCAGGCGCGTGACGGTGTCGACGATATCATCGGTTGCCATGGCTATGTGCTGGACTCCCGGACCGCCATAAAAGTCCAGATATTCTTCTATTTGCGATTTCTTGCGTCCTTGTGCAGGCTCGTTGATAGGGAAGCGGATCCTTTCGTTACCGTTCGCCATTACCTTCGACATGAGCGCGGAATATTCGGTTGAAATGTCGGCCTCATCGAAGTGGCGGAACATGCGAAAGCCCATGACACGCGCGTAAAAGTCGACCCAGGTGTTCATCTGCCCCCAGCCGACGTTCCCGACGACATGATCCACATGTTGAAGCCCGACAGGGCGTGCCACGTCATCGGAGCCGGCGACGGGTTCGTAACCCGGCAAGAAGGGACCGCTGTAGGCGTGGCGCTCAACGAAGGTGTGGATGGTATCGCCGTAAATGGCAATGGAGGCAACACATGCAGATCCGTAGTGGTCCTTGAGGATTCGGGGGGCTGACACACCTTTTGCGCCGCGACGAGTGGTTTCAACCCAGGCCGCTCCAGCGTCATCGACCAGAAGCGCGAGGCATTTGACGCCATCTCCGTGGCAAAAGATGTGATCAGCGATTTCTCCCGCGGGCACCAGCGGGGTGGTCAGGACGAAGCGGATCTTGTTCTGCTCGAGAACGTAAGAGGCGTGGTCTTTTCTGCCAGTCTCGGGACCGGAGTACGCAACCACCGAGAAACCGAATGCGGCGCGATAGAAGTAGGCCGCCTGCCGGGCGTTTCCGACATAGAACTCGATGTGATCGGTGGCGTGAATGGGAAGAAAGTCCGTGGTGGTTTGAGCCGAACGGGGCTCGGTCGACGTACCAAAATGGGGCATGTCGCTTCAACTCCTTGAGATTCGCAGCGCTGAGGTTGCGAATGCCGTCGAACCGACTATAACGCAAGGGAATTGGCGGCCTCGAAACACAAAAAAGATCCGGTCCTCTCAACGAGAGCACCGGATCCGTGCAGGCTTGTGAAGGATCGTTAGGCCTTTGCTCCTTTCGAAACACGGCGACGCAGGACACCCGCCGCACCGAGCAGTCCGAGTCCCATCAGTGCCATCGAAGAGGGCTCTGGAGCATTAAACGTCTGGTCGATGATGCTGGCCTCAGCCGTGCCGAGAACACCAGTGGTCTGAATGTCCTTCTTAACGGTCAGGTTTGTGTAGTCGCCGTTCAGCGTGATGTTGTCGGCGAGATCATCCAAATCGCAATCGGCACCAAGAAGAGCAGAGCCGCAGCTCACGGTGGCCATACCGACCAGAGTATTTCCGCTGTAGACGCTTTCCGTAACAGAGGAAATTGCCAATCCGAAGATCGAGCCGTTGAACGACAGACCCACTTCGTGGATATCGAACGTGGAACTCAGATGATAGGTCAGTGCAACGTCGTCGAAAGAGAGCGGCGCCGCAAAGAAGCCGCTTGTGATCTCGAGGCCCGGATTCGGAATCGTGTTTACGTTGATCTGGTTGCACATATCAGGAGTGGCGAAGACACCACCCTTGCTGATAGAACAACCGAAATTGCTGAACGTCAGGCCACCCACCGAGAGTGTGGGATTGGATGAGAGCGTTGCAGCCGGGAGAGCGATGGGCGCAAGGAACGCGACCGCCGCGAAGAGTAAGGATTTTTTGATTTGCACGAGAACTGTAAAACCTCCGAGTCTTTTCGGGCAATTGCTGGAAAGCGCTTGCCTCAAGCGCAGTTTCGAATTGTTGGAGGGCGTTCAACAAGACACAAGAGGGCTAACCGTACGTGGGATAAGAGAGCGTGACGCCGGCTGGCGATGCGAAATTTCGACCTTAACCCAAACGGTTTATTCCATAAGATTGTGCCGATGGGCACGAGCGCAGACGCGTGATTCTAACTGCGTTTCGGGTTACTTGCGGCGAGGATCGCCCTTATGCCCATTAGACAGGTATGGTTCTGTTGACGGGGGTGCCTTACCTGGTA
>JAFAUR010000858.1 GCA_019243205.1 Acidobacteriaceae bacterium
GCGCGCGCAAATCCTTGCGGCTCGACCCCACCCACACCACAGGCTTAAGAGACGGTTCATCGGACATTGCCGCGCCGAATATAGTGATTTCACTATATCAGTCAACTGTTTTCTTTTGATGGAAATGCCCCAAACTGAGGCAACAGCGCCGCGAGGACGTAGCCGGCCTGTCAAGGCGTCGCACACTCGACGCTCTACCGAGCCTAATAACCGCTTAAAGCGCTTGCCAGATTCAAAAGAATCTGACACTAGTCGTGTTCATCACTATCAAACTAGTTCACTAAACGACATGTCCCAAAGTTCTCACATCATTGCGGTTATCGGCCAGAAAGGCGGGCCGGGAAAAACTACCCTTGCCATCAATCTGGCGAGCGCCGCCACCGAGCAAGGCTTTGTCTCGGTCATCATTGACCTTGACCCGCAAGCCACCGCCGCCAACTGGAAAGACCGGCGCGACCAGTTGAAGGAACCGGCCCTTCAAACTCCCGCCGTTATTTCGACTGCGCCCGGACGCCTACGCCAAGCCATCGAAACCGCCGAGCAGAACGCCGCCGACTGCATCATCATCGATAGCCCCGGCAAGGCCGATAATCTCGCCATGCTGGCCGCCACCTATGCCGACCTTGTGCTTGTCCCGGTCGAACCGCGCATGTCGAACCTCGAAACCATTGAGGGCGTTCATACCCTCATTCAGGCCGTCGATATCAAGCAACGCAGCGAACGCTCTCGCAGCCAAAACCCCACCGCGTTCGTTGTCCTAAACAAATTGCACCCATCGGCGACCACACAAGTCGACAGCATCAAGCGCATGATTGCCGATGTTTTTCCGCAAATTCCCGTCTGCCCCCATCACTTGAGCCAACTCGATATCTTTGGAACCTCACAGGATATTGGAAAGTCTGTGTTGGACGACCAGCCGAAGGGCAGGGCAGCCGAGGAAATTCGCCAGCTTTACAAGTTCATCATAGACCGCACCGCATTGGAGAAACCGCACCATGTCCAGAACCGCAAATCTGCAAAACGCGCTTGACCGCTACAACACGCGCAAACCACAACCCGCTACGAGTGAGGGACCAGCAGCCGCCAAAAACGCGAAACAGCGACAGGCGAGCCGTGTGGGGCACGTTAATCTGGCCGCTTGGCTACCCGGCGATTTCAAGAAAAGCATCCGGCTAGTACAGGCGAAAAAGCTGGACAACTCCGCCTTTCAGGATTTAATGGCCGAGGCGCTTAATGACCTTTTCGTCAAGTACAACGTGCCGACCGTCGCCTATCCTGCCGACTAAACTTGTTCACTTAATCACTATATCACTAGTGCACTAATGCACTAATAAATGGCAAGCGCATGACACAGACCAGAGGGAAAGACGGTCCGGTTCAAATAGGGCAACTCCCATTGCTTAAGAGCCTTGCCAAGCAATACAAACCCCCAACTCGTGCGCAACATCAATTCGTGGAAACCGCAGCCGCCATCCGTGAGAACCCGGACGACGCCGAACGCGCCTTTATGGCCCGCCAGCTTATTCTTTGCACGCTTCCTCACAGCGACCCCGGCGACTTGCCAGCATGGAGCAGGGAGAGCGGTAATTCGGCCCTAATCGTTCAGCCCGGATATGACCTTGAAGCGGGAAAACCGCGCTCTATTGGTTATCCCTACGGCACGATTCCGCGTTTGCTCCTCTTCTGGATAACGACAGAAGTTCAGCGCACCAAAAACCGTTCAGATCTCACCATCCTCGAAAAGAGAACATTAAAGCTGGGCCGTAGCCTTGCCCACTTCATGCGCGAAGTAGGCCTTAATCCCGACACAGGACGCGGCAAACGCGGCGATGCCAAACGGCTTCACAACCAAATGGACCGCCTTTTTTCTTCGCGCATCACTTTTCAGCAAAAAATTGAGACCCCAGACGCCCACGGCAAGCGGAAACTCGATATGCCTGTCACTTCCCAAACCGAATTGTGGTGGGACCCGAAACGACCGGAGCAGGGCGCTCTTTGGCAAAGTTGGGTCCGCTTGGGCGAGGATTTTTACAATGCTCTTGTCGCTCTCCCTGTTCCGGTAGATATGCGGGCGCTCAGAGCCTTGAAGCGTTCATCCCTTGCTCTCGATCTGTACGCATGGGTCTGCTACCGCGCTTTCGTAATCGTCCAAAAGAACCAACCACCACAATTCACGGCATGGACCCTTCTAGCCCGGCAGTTGGGAGCCGACTACACCGATCCCAAGAACTTTAAGAAGAAAACGAAAGCGGCGCTCCGCAAGATTGCCGCACTCTATCCTGGCCTGACCATCGGGCAGGCTCAGGGAGGCCTTACCATCCATGCAACACGACTTGCTGTGCCTCTAAGGCACACGGGAAAAGTCCTTTAATATCCGAAGTTATCAAGGGTGAAACGGTACCCCCTCGACGGGTGAAACGGTACCCCTAAAGCCGATTTTCGACGGGTGAAACGGTACCCCTATTAATAGATAAAGATAAATAGTTCTTTTCTGTAGTTGGCGGCGGCTTGCCGTGGAAACTCCCAACAGAGGGCCGCTCCGCTTCACTACACGGCCTTATGCGGAGCGTCCTTCGGACGCAACTATCTTTAAGGGGCTTCGCCCCCTCTGCCTTCGGCATTCACCCCCACTAAATGGAGTGCCCTTCGGGCACAACCATCAAAAGAATTGACGCTCTCAACCCCCCATGCTGGATTCCAGCCGAGAGGCTGAAATGGGGAACACTGGCGGCGGCGCATGGCGGACAGGGCAGGGGATACCGATGCGCAAGCGGCACTGACAATGCTGGAAGCCTTTGGCAGTGTCGGAGCCACCGCGTTCGATGTAACCCTGCTGAACATCGAGGGCCGCGAGCAGGGCTTTCAGCGTAATCGCAGCCTGGATGAATTGCGCCATTCGATACGGCACAGGCTGGAAGCCGCCGCCGGGCAGCAGCACAGCATCGTTATTCGCCCGCGCTCGACGGCCGCCTTGCTCATTCAGCTCGACGACTTCACCGCCGACAAGGCCGCCCAGCTCGCGCCGCATGCGTTCATGACGGTCTGCACATCGCCCAACAATTTTCAGGTGTGGCTTGCCGTGTCCGATGGACCGAAGGAGATGGAAGCCGCCAAGCAGTTTCGTACTCGAGTACGGCGCGGAGCAGGGGCCGACCATTCCGCAACGGGCGCGGTTCGATTGGCCGGATCCCTGAATTTCAAAAGCCGCTACGCACCCGATTTTCCGATAATCACTTTGGGCCAGGTCAATCTTGGCCGCATGACGACCGTAGCGGCCCTACAGGAAGCGAATTTGATAGCACCGGAACCAGCCACGCCCCCGGCCAGTGTTCCCCTCCCAAATCCGCCCGCACGAGCCGCCAGAGGCCGTTTATGGCGGACTATCAGCAAGCCTTACGCGGCGCGCCCTTGAAGGGCGACGGCACCCGCGACCGGAGCCTTGCGGATTTCATGTGGTGCAAATGGGCCGTCCAACGAGGCTGGAGCATCGAGGAGACCGCCGAAAAGCTGGCTGAGGTCAGCCCGAAGGCGCAGGAACGTATCCGGGTCAAGGCAGATGCCGGTTACACGCTGTTGACCGCCCGCAATGCAGCGGCAGCCGTCGAGCGCGACCGGAGCCGCCGCCAAGCCCTCAAAGGCACCGCGCGCGCCTGAAATTCCCGAGTCTTTCCCGTCCGATAGAAAGGGGGTTAGCTAACTACCACCTCACCCG
>JAFAUR010000977.1 GCA_019243205.1 Acidobacteriaceae bacterium
GTGCTTGGAATGCTGTCTCATCCGGGCCAACATGCCGCTCGGGAGCATGTTTTCGAGCCGAAGGTTCTCCCCCGCTACTCGACTGGACGCTTGCGGACCAAGTGAAGTGCGCCGGATTAACGCAGGCCTGAAAGAGTATCGCCTGTAAAGCGCAAACAGGTAGTCTTAGCAAATGTTGCCGGAATCGGGTTACCTACACAGCAAAGCGAGGTGGGTGAGTTACGTGCGCTTGCCGTTGATGCTGATTAAGATTCGATCGTGTTAGACGATCATAGATAACGTGAAACCCGCAACCGTACACCGGGCTGCCATCATCGCCTTGTATCATCTTTTAGCCCTGGGAGCTTCGGCGCAGACGAGTTCTCTCCGATTCTTGAACGACAACAAGCCGATTTTAGATGCGCATAATTGCTATCCGTATGATGGGCGTTGGAACGATCGAATCGATAGAGCGTTAAAGCTGGGCTTTCCGATTGCGATCGAGCAGGACCTTGCCTGGGTAAGGGATTCGAGCGCGGATGGCGGTCGCGTCGTGGTTGCGCATGGGCCGGAAACAACGGGCGCGGAGCCTACACTGCGCGACTATTTCTTCGAAAGTGTGCGGCCAATCATTCAAAAGGCTTTGGCCGAGAATCACCGCTCCAGCTGGCCGCTGATTGTGGTGCATTTCGATGTGAAAGATAATCGTGAGCCTCTTCTGCGCTCCGTCTGGAAATTGCTCGGCGAGTACGAGTCCTGGATCAGCACTGCCGTGAAGACAGCGGATGCGCACCAGTTGTCAGAGCTGAGCGCCGGCCCATTGCTGGTATTGACCGAAGACTCGGATGAACAGCAGAGAATTTTCTACGATGAACTCCCGGTTGGGACCAAACTTCGGATCTTCGGTTCCGCTCACACGTTTGTTCCGCGCACGAAGGATCGGGCTGAATCAATCCACCTGGCAACGACGCTTGCGCCTGACCAGTTGCTGCGGGAACCCGCAACGAATTACCGCCGATGGTGGAATAACTCCTGGTACGCGGTGGAAGAAGGCGGACAGCAACATGCGGGGGCGTGGACTTCGGCCGATAATGCCAGGTTACGCAGTCTGGTCGAGCGGGCTCATCAACTTGGATATTGGATTCGCTTCTATACCCTGGACGGCTTTGCGGCTGCGGATGGGAAAGCAAACGGCTGGTTTGAAACCTACAATTTCGGTTCGCCATCAGCGGCAGCCGAACGCTGGCGCGCGGCGATCGAGGCGGGCGTGAATCTGATCGCTACGGATGAATACGAGGCTCTGGCCAGAACCCTGCATAGGATCGAATAAGATCGAACAGCGCTCAACTAGTTAGATCGGATGTTCCAAAATGGAAACATTTGCCGAGCGGCGGAACCGGGGTCGACTCGGACCAACCACGTTTTTCAGTCACCATTCAGGCGGAAGCGTCGGCCATCAAATCAACGCGCATGGACTTGGGAACTGCTTGGCGGAACGCCGGTGAAGAAGAAAGGACAAGCTCGAAGTGAGCCGGGCGGGACTCGAACCCGCGACCACCGCATTAAAAGTGCGATGCTCTACCAACTGAGCTACCGGCCCGCATGCGGCTCAGATTCCATCTCAGGATAACATTCAAGACGGTTTCGAAGCCCTGCAGCTCAGCGAATAATATTGATCTGAACTGGATTCGAAACGAGATGTTCGTTATTGCTGCTCACGGCCCAAATCTGCAGAGTGTGGAGGCCTGGCCTTAGAGTGTCCGAATCGAGCGCATACGAGTACGACCCGTTTGCGACCTGCTCCGGACCATTCGGGACACCGTCAACCATGAGGTATGATCCCGTTGAACTCAGCGTGTGACCAATTGAGGCAGTCACGTTGATCGTTCCTGCCAGGCTCTGGGCATTTAGCGGGAAAGTTAACGAGATGGGGAAGGGGTATGTAGTCTTCGAGAGTGAAGTACCTTGCTGAGGTGCGGGCTGGCTCCAGTTCGCGACTGTAAACGTCAGAGGATCAGAGAGGAGCGTATTCATTCCCGGTGTGAGGACCGAAATCTGAAGCTCATGCTGGCCATTCACGAGTTTGTTGGTGTCAATATCAGCTACATACAACCCGTTCGCAAAAACAAGATCTCGTATTTCAGTTCCGTCAATCACCACGCAATGTCGAGCGCCAGCCGAGGTAGTGCCGGGCTGAGCAGTAATCGTCATAGTGCCGGCTACGATCTGTCCCGCTGCGGGGCTCAGAATTGAGATCCCAGGGGACGACCATTGCTGGGCCCCCTGTATACCGAATAGCGACGGCTGCCGCCATATTGATTGCGAAGCAACCGGCTCGGGTGAGTTCGTCTTCGACACGGCAAGACCGGACTGATAGATCTGTGGCAAATCAGGCCCGACCTCTTCCAAAGCGGTCGTGGAACCCATCAAAATGTCGCCGCGACTGACTGCTGCGATCAATTGTGATTCAAGGGAAGCGAATTGGGACGCGTCGGCGGTATCGATGCGAATGGTGCTAAAAGCGTCCGCGTAATAGCGATAAACATCGGTAGCAGTACCGACGGTTCCACTTGCGAGGCTCAGCGAGGGCGCGCTATACGCGTAATACCGAGTCGTGCTTTTGTCCGGAATAATGATCGAATCCGGAAAATTGGCCGCTACCTGTTTAAGAATTCCGGGTTCGAGGGACTCGCCCTTGGCATTAATAGCTGAGTCTAGGTAAAAAAGCGTGGCTCCCCACCGGTTATGCGCATACTGCATTTTGCGGATCAGCTCTGAAGCGATCTGTGAGTCCGGGATTTCCAATTGAGCAGCAGTGCCATCAGGGTAAATCGTAAAGTGTTGAGGGCGGACGCAAAGGCCCACGCGGAAACCGGCGTCGGTAAAGGTTCGGAAGTAAGCGTCGTCTAATTTCAAACCTACGTAGGGGGAAGATGGATCTGTAATAAACGTCTCCATTTCGGGTGCTGCCTGTGCGATTGCGTCGGGCTCACAAACGTAACTCGTTGGGGGCCGATATTGTTCGCCTTCCACATCCCAAGTGATCGCACCTTGCGCATTTAGGGTTCGAAGATTCTGAACGGTGAGGTCCGCTTCTGCGAGAACGAGAGATTGAAAGCGAGCCAAGCCGGCTGGGGTCGTGATATCGATCGACTCCTTGGTGTTCCGGAAGTATTGACGTGGGTTGCTCGCGTCGGTGGAAGATGCACCGCCTGATTCTGCAAGGCGGACGGTTCCGATAAATCGGCGGTCTGGCCACTGCAACTCATCCGGCCACGTCTGGAACCACGCCGAGTATGCGTCGGACGCAAGTGTTTCCATGTTGGTTCCGGAGGGCGCGAACCGTAAAGAGGCCATATAGGACTCCGATTGACCGGGCATGACCGACTGTGAACTCGCCGGGAATGATGGCGTGTCATTTGGCGAGAGGATACTAACGAAGAATTCGCAGCCAGCGCCGGTGGATACGGGCTTGAAGCCGCTGCGCAACGGTTCCGCCGGATCAGGAACGACTGAGGCAACCTCGCCCGAGCCGAAATCAACAAGTGCCACAGTTGGACCGTTGACGCTGGAAAGCATTCGTTCGCAGGACGAAGTTGCCGCGCCGGGAAAATGCAGGAAAAAAGGAGAAACCGAAGCCCCCTTGAAGACCACTCCGGAGTTTGCAAAGTTTTGTATCTCTGTTGTCACCGCGAGAGAGTCTCCGGACTGAGCAAAGCGAACCGCGATGGTTCCCCAGGAGAATGAGTATGTCCAGGTTTGGGTTAACGAATCCCAGGTACGGTTGAGATTAGCGTCAGGCGAATCATATTGACGGTCAGAGAGGATGTTGCCGGACAGGTCAGAAACCGATATCCGGCCGATACGGAACGTATCAGAAGGATTGGCAGTCAAGTCTTCGAGAAGAGCCCCGTTGTAAATGAGCTGCTGAACGCCGTTAGTACCGTAGATGATCTGGAGACCTTTGCCGCGAGTGGAGTCTGCAGCCGCTGGTAAAGCGTGCAGGCCCAAAACGAGCAAGGCGAAAAACCAAGTTCGTCGCATCACGTGCCTGTTTACTGTTGAAGTAAATAGGTTCTAGTAAGGACCGATCTGTCTCCTCGGGTTTTTCCAGACCTGGGAAGCCGCTCAAGCGGCGGCGGAGAACAGTTGCGAAGGCTTCGGCTGCTTACTCGGGGACCGAGCGACATCCGGGATGCACGCAGCCCAGGTCGGATGCACTCCGATAATGGTTGTATACGTTCTCAAATACGGCATCCCAGGAGTAGGCGGCAGCTTCAGTTTGAGCCGCTTTTGACATGCGGGTACGTAGCTCACGATCGCGACCGAGCCGAAGGATCGCTCTTACATAATCCTGAACGCTTTTCGCCTGGTAGCCCGTACGGCCGTCATCGATGATGTACTTGGGCCCGCCGCCTGAGCTGACGACCGGCGCCAGCCCCGAGCACATAGCCTCGAGCACAACGTTGCCGAATGTATCCGTTTCGGACGGAAAGACAAACGCATCCATGTTGGCGTAAGCGCGGGCGAGTTGCGTACCAGTTAGGATTCCTGGGAGTTCGGCTCGCTTCAGATGCTGCAGAAGGTAAGGGCGATCGCTGCCGTCCCCGACGACTAGGAATCGGTAATCGGAGCGACCGAGAGCGTCCAGCTCACGCTGGATTTCGACGAGAATTCGAACATTTTTCTCAGGGGAGACACGCCCGACGTACCCGATAACAAAGGCGGAATCCGATCGGTTTCGATATTCAGGCGAAAACAGTGAGGTGTTGATTCCTCTTCTCATCAGATGTGTGCGCCGGCCTGTTCTGGTTTGCAATAAGTCGACAAGTTCTGGGTTCGGCGCAAAGAGAAGGCGGGCGAACTTATAAAACCAGATGAACAGGTTTAACGACCTTTCTTCCGCCAAACGGGTGGCCGCAACCGGCACATTTGGTGGAAGCCAATGTAGGGCTTTGGCCAAACGACGGCCCGCGAACTCGTGGACATTGGTATGCCAGGAAGCGACGAGAGGAATTTTCAGCTCACGGGCGAGCAGCGCGCCGAGAATGCCGCAGTGGCCAGGTCCGGTAACGTGCAGAAGATCGGGCTGGAATGCTTCCAGCGCGGCTCTTAACCGGTCTAGGTGGCGATAGAAGAGCAGATCGAAGGAAAGGTCAACTTCAAGGCGCCACAGAGCGGGGCTGTGCCGCAGCTCGGATACGGTGAGATTGCTTTCTTGCCAGGTGCAAGTCTCGGGCCCAGTATGGACTGAGAAGAATGGATAGCCGCGATTGCGAGCGAAAGTTTGAAACTCGCGACTGGTTCTTGCGACTCCGTTTACTTCATAGAAGCTGTCGGTGAAAAAAGCTACGCGAGGAGGCATCATAACGCCAGTTCTTGCCGGCACGGAAAAGCGACGCGGAAAGTCTGGCGGATGCTGCGACATCGGATCAAGTTGACTCCGGCGACAAACAGCTGGACCGGGGCGGGAGTGTGGTTTGAGAACAATCTGGTCATGGATCGGACGATGCCGTCATCACAGAGATAGAAAACGCGATCGCTCCACGAGCGCCACCATGCTTTTCGTGGTCGGTCATGATGTCCGTCAAGTTCTGGAAGCGGTTTTTCCAGTTCCCTGGCCATCCGGAAAGCCTCGCGGTTCTCGAGCCACGGACGAAGGCCGTTCAGCTCGACACCGTGAATATCGCGGCCATACACTTCGACAAAATGCCTGGCCCATTACGTGTGCTGCTGCGGGCTGATGCGGTTTTCATCCCGCAGCGCCCTCAGATTATGAATTCCCAAATGAAAAAACCTCGGCCCAAGAAAACTGTCCATTCGAACGAGACGGTAACTTTGCGCGCTTCGAACACGCGAACGCTGAGCGGTGCTTCGATGTCGTCGTGATCGGAAAGTGACACGAAGGCACGAACTTCGAATCTTGTTTCGATGTGATGTTTTTCTAATAAGCATGCGTTGCGCGGCGCAATGGGCGGAGTCTACCAGGCTCTCGCAAGGTCGAGCGCCGTGCCATGACCGGTGGGATATCGCGCTTCGCCACGGAGCACCCTTGAGCAATGTACAGATGCGAGAGAAAAGGGCGATCTTCCACGGAAGCCAAAAGGCTCGCATGCTTTAGGATTAATTCTGCCGTTGAATATCTGATATCCCCACGGTTAAGATTCGATGACGACAGAAGATTCCGATTATGTTTTTTCCATAGCGTCCGTTTGACGTGTCCTGATATAACTCTCGGTGACCCTATTGGATCGGAGGCGGAGGCGTCGTGGCTCGTATTGCAATTGGGAAAGAACTGGGAATCGATATTGACGGCAGTCTTTCGCCCGGTGCAAGGATCAGCAGTCTGATTCCTGACTTGTCTCGCTTCAAAGACCTATCGCTCGAGGCGTTGGTCTTGCAGAAGGCAAGTATAAAATTCAGCATCGACAGGCCGATCACAACGCGGATGGGTGACCTGGGACTGACGTTCGGCGCGTCAATTAGTACTAACGTGGAAGTGCTCACGGACAAGGAATCGCTGGGGCTTGACGGTGACCCTTTCAGCACTCTCCAGGTGAACCAGAATGAACTGTATCTAGGGCTGAAGCTGAGCTGCGACGTCAATCCTGAAATTAGCGCTGGAGTCGGACCGGCGGTTTTCGGATTCTCAGCGAATCGAGAGTTTGACATCGCATGTTTCCGACGGTTCGTCCGCGGGACTGCGGGTTACCCCACTTTCGGTCGCGCCCTCGGCTTATTGCTCGGCTCTTTTAGCATTCCGAGAAATGCATCCGAGCTGACACAGGTGGATGAGGATACGGTGTTGCTGATTAGAGGCTCGGGTGAACTCAGCTTTTCCGCGAGCATCTCAATGGAGACGCCGGTTCAGTCCATCGCGGCAACCAGTATCGGTTTCGGTAATGAGATGCAGGTGCAGGCGGGAGGGGCTTTCGGAGTGCAGGCCAAATTTTCGCTCCAAGGCGAATATGGCATCCGGCTAAGGCAACCTCAGCAGAAAAAGGTCGAGCTGGGAATCTATCGGGCCGAGCGCAGGCGCAGCGAACTGAGTGTGTCTGCGCAGGTAGGATTAACCGCGGGAACAGGCGATTTTGACCTGCTTGAAAAGCTGATTGACAGTTTGAGCCGTAAACCCGAAGCCGATAAGAACGAGCTGAACACGGCCATCCCCGGCGATGAAGACGACGAGGCAAAAAGGACCGAAATCCTGGACTTTCAATCGCAGTTGCAATCTGCCGCTTCGGGTAAGTTGGAGGCGGCGATCACAGCAGGTATCAGCCAACTGCGCGAATCAGAGCCGATGTGGATGTTCGAGATTGACACGTCGGACGCGCTACCGAGTGCCGCGCGAGATGCGATCACAAGGGCTCTGGGTGGAGACTTCAGGAGTCTCACGACAAACCCTCGCAGCCTGGAGCCAAGCGTAACCGAGACAGCGAACGTACTAACAATTACAAGAGCGAATGAGCTGCGCATTCAACTGAACTTATTTGGAATTGTGAACGCCTTATCGATTGTGCAGATCGCCCGGGTGGCAACCATAGAGCGAAATGCCAGCGGAGACATAACCCTGATCACGGATGTTTCCGATGTGAAACGTCTGAGCGCACTTATGTTGAACGCCGGATGGGACGCGAAGCGGCTCCGGCGGTTGCTTAGCGAAGAGTTTCTGCTTTCCGCTACATACCGGGTCGCCGGCGTCGGAGTGCTTCCGCCGGAGTTCCACGCACAGCAGACCTATTTTCAGATCAAGAGTGCCAGTTCAATTGACGAGGTTCATGCGCATTTAGATATCGCCCGGATACTTGGACTACTCAGCAGAGACGAGGAGGACCAGAATCTCCAAAACCTGAAACCCGGCCGAATCACGCTCTTTGCGCAAACGAGCTACTCGGGCGATGACGTGGGCAAGACATTTCTTGATGACGCCGGCGGGTGCAGGGCAGTTCCTTATTTTGAGAACGCCGGGCGTTCGGCCTTGGGAGCCCTCATAGCCGGAAGACCAGGGCAGGAGTTCCGGGCGATGTTCGCGTCCCTCGGCTCAGGTGATGCACTATGGCAAAAGATGAAAGATACGGGGAACGTGAGCGAATTTGGCCCCCTGTTCGGCCTTGCTTCAGGGGAACTGGATCCGCGGATAGCAACCGTTGGAACTGATTATCTGGTGATTACGAGCTGGGCCAAGGCAATGTCTAATGCGGCGAGGGCTATTTATCAGGTTGAATCGCTGCTGAGTGGATCCTCGTCGGCACCGGAGGACGAGCGATTTAGCAGAGCCAGAGGAGAGCTAAGCAAACGGATGACTGAGGTTACTCGGGATACTCATGATGAATTCGGACATCCGCTGGGCTTGTTGATGGTTTACGTCGCGAGTGGACAGCGTGCCGAAAAGCGGTTCCTGATGACCGGAGATAGCATCCCGACTATCGATCTCAAATCAGCCGCTTTAGCAGGCAGAGGCGGCGGCTAACGGGTTGCTGGTGTCAAGCTGATCTGCTGCCGCCGCGACGAACGAAATGAATGATAAGGGAGATGATCGCGACAATCAAAATCAGGTGCACGAGACCTCCAGCGACGTGCAAGGCCACTCTGGAAACCACCCAGACAATCAAAAGAACCAGAAATATGACGAGGAAAAGGAAGTCTCTAAAGATGTTCATTCCGCTCTCACTTTCGGTAGACATGTTTTGAGCGGAAAACATTACAGACTGCGGCCGTGGGCTCACCACCACACACGGTTAAAGGGCTGAACGCGGCCGGACTGGCTTTGTGCAAGTGAAGGATCGGGATGGCAGATCCAACATTGCCAGTCGCCTTTTTGCGTAGACTTCACTGGTCTAAATAGCCGAGGAGGATTTTCCTTGAGAAATCCAGACAGGATAATGAAGGCATCCTCCCTGGCGATGCGGTTCAGTTCGAATGCCAGCAGGTCGATCACGCGGGGAGTGATGTTCGCAAGAACCACATCCGCCGTTCGGGGCCTCACCGCATCACAAGCTCCTTTGAAAAATGAAGCGCCGCGGGCGTGACGTCGAGCAGCGGAGACGGCGTCCGGGTCGATATCGCATCCGAATACGCGTGACGCCCCGAGCGCTCGGGCGGCCATTGCGAGAATGCCGGAACCGCAACCCACGTCGATCACGATTTTATGTTGGAGCGGCTGAGCTTCCATTGCTTCGAGGACGAGTTGGGTGGTTTCGTGGCGGCCTGTTCCGAAAGCGTTGGTGGAATCTATACTCAAGCGGAGTCGGTTTTCCGCCGTGGGTCCTTGGAACCACGAGGGTGCGATCACGAAGCGCGTTCCGACTTCGATGGGATCCCAGTTGCAATGGTCGAAGGACTCTGGACGGTCGTCGTCGACGGTACTGGTGTCGAGGATCTCGGCTTCACAGCGTTCGAGCACGGTCGCGATTGCAGTTCCGTCAGGGAAGAAAGCTCGCAGCTGATCGGGAGAATCGTCGATTATTCCGACTGTTCCGGATTCCCATAACTCAGCAATAAGTTGATCGCGGCGGCGTTCGTCGACGCGGAGCCGAATAGAGAGCACGATTTCAGGTTAATGGGCACGGGTTGGTGCGTGGGGTGGGGCTCGCGCGCTAGTGCAAACCGTCGGGCCCAGGTGTAAGGTCTCGTTCACGGGATTACTTGGATGGGCTAATTTGTACTCGCCGTCGTATTCGAGCGTAACTGAGCCTTCCGATCCTGTGATTAGGCCGCTTGTGAGGCCATCTCGTTTTCAGTCAGTTCAGCTCGAATACGCAAACCATGTGACCTTTGAAGCCATCACGGGCCGCTGCCAATGTTAGTGAGAGAACTCGAAGTGGCAGGGTTCGCTCCCGCTTTAGGGGGTGGAGGCATGAGCGCTTGAAATCTCTCTGGAAAGTCCCCAGCTTTCAACGAGTGTCGGGACATCCTCAGTGGGTCACGAAATGCGCAAAAAAAACATGTCGCTTGATTGCATACAGTTAGGCGGTTAAGTTTCTTCTTCGCAGCACCACCGCTGTTAGCTTTGTGTGCGGATGAGGGTGGTTGGCGGAGAGAGCGGCAGCGAGAGCCAGCCGAATGAAGAACTCTGTTGGGTTCAAAGCCATCTGCCCTCGCAGGCGAGGTTTCAGAGTTTACGAGAAAGGTTGAAAGGCTTTTCAGGGCCGGTAGGTTCCGGGAAAAGTGCGGCGCTCTGTTTTGAAGCGCTCAGGCAATCGTATGTCAACCGCGGGCGGCAGGGGTTGCTCGCTGCACCGACCTTCGCGATGCTTCGCGATGCGACCTTGACGAGTCTCTTCGCGATGCTCGAGGAGCACGACATCGAGTACGACTTCAAAAAGTCGGATGGGGAATTATTGGTGGCGGCAACGGGATGTACCGTGCTGCTGAGATCGCTCGAAGAACCGGAGCGATTACGTGGAACGAACCTGGCGTGGTTCGGAATTGACGAGTTATCGTACACGCGTGAAGAGGGCTGGCTGAGACTGGAGGCCCGACTTAGAGACCCGCGCGCGACGCATCTTTGTGGCTTTGCTGTGTGGACACCGCAGGGACATGATTGGATTTACAAGCGCTTCATTAGGACTCCAGTTCCGGGTTACGGGTTCGTAAGAGCTAGGCCCTTTGAAAATCGGTTTTTGTTGAATAAGACGCCGGACTATTATCGGCGGCTGGAAACGAGCTACGACCCTAAGTTTTACCAGCAAGAAGTGCTGGGTGAATACATCAACAGTCGGGCTGATCGCGTGTACCACTGCTTTAACCGGGACATACATGTGGTCGAGCACAAATACGACCCGCAAAAGCCATTGTTGTGGGCGCTCGACTTTAACGTCGCGCCGATGAGCTCGGTGTTGCTGCAGGCGAGCGGCGCCGGGATAGCGGTGATTGACGAGATTGTGTTGGACCGGGCAACGACCGAGGAAGCCTGCGAGGAGTTTCAAAACCGGTTTGGCGGACACGCGGCGGGGCTAGAAGTGTTCGGCGACGCAAGCGGCAGGAACATGCATACGACTGGTGCGACGGACTACACGATGCTGCAGACGTTTTTATACAGAGCGGGATTTCGAAATGTGAAGGTTCGCGTACCTGCTAAAAATCCACCGGTGTTGGATCGCGTTCGAAAGGTGAACGCACTGCTGACGAGCGCGCTCGGCGAAGTAAAGCTGGAGGTCGATCCACGCTGCCGGGAGTTGATCAAGGATTTCGAAGAGGTCCTGTTCAAGCCGGATTCGGGTGTTATCGACAAGGTTCGCGATCCGAAGCGGACGCACGCGTCGGACGCGCTCGGATACGCCATCTGGGAGTTGTATGGCGAGCGTCCCACGGCGGGAGAGATGGGCAAGCGGCTGTTGTGAAGAGGCGAGATGAAGCAGACCGAAGAAAAAACGGGTGAGGAGAAATGACAGAGATCGATCGTGAGCATCCGGAATTTAAGCACCAGAAACGGATGTGGCGCACATATCGGGACCTCTATCGAGGTGGCCAGGAATTTCAGTACAGGGCTGCGGATTACCTGCTGAGACGGCAGAAAGAGCCTCTGGACGTCTACGGCGAGCGCCTGCAACGGGTGTTCTATGAGAACTATATCGGATCGATCGTGGACTGGTATGCCTCTACTTTGTTTCGCCGCGAACCGAGCATTCAAGTGGATAGCGGCCGCGACTCGGGTCAGAAGTTTCTCGCGATATTCGCAGAAGATTGCGACTTGAGGGGGACCAAGCTCTCCAGTTTCTTTCGTCACTGCCTGATTGATGCGCTGGTGAATGGCCGCACTCACATGCTGTTGGATTTTCCGCGGAGCTCCGCGCTTGTGGCTAATCGAGCGGAAGAAGATGCCGCGGGACTTTCACGAGCTTACCTGGTCCACTACCAGCCGGAAGACGTCATCAACTGGAGCAAAGACGAGCGCGGCGATTACGAGTGGATCGTCCTGCGACAGACGGTACGTCGGCAGCCGAGCGTCGATTCCGCCGAGATCGTTACAGAGACCTGCTGGCACTACTATGATCGCGAGCGATACAGAACTTTCAGGCGTGTCGGCACGGACCAGCAGCCAGGGACGATACAGCTTATCGGCGAGGGGGCACATGCGCTGGTGCGGCAAAGGCGCGTTCCGCTGTTCACCTTGCAGGTGAGTGAAGGCTTATGGTTGATGAACAAAGCAGCTCACCTCCAGTTAGAGCACTTTAACAAATCGAATGCACTGGCGTGGGCGATCACGATGGGCCTTTTTGCCATGCCCGTTATTTACTCCGACCGTGAGTGGAACCAGATTGTCGGTGAGAGTTACTACATTCAACTGGGACCTACCGATAAGTTTGGTTGGACCGAACCGGACGGTAAAGTGTACCAGATTGCGGCCCAGAATCTCGAGACGTTGAAAGAC
Source organism: Acidobacteriaceae bacterium (assembly GCA_019243205.1). GTDB lineage: Bacteria > Acidobacteriota > Terriglobia > Bryobacterales > Bryobacteraceae > Bog-105. Next base: position 12,353 of record JAFAUR010000977.1, read on the forward strand.
GAGATTTATCGCGTTTGTTACCTCTCGCAGGCCTCAGGAGAGATGATCAGCGGCCACGCTCAGTCGGCAGCCAGTAAGCAGATGGATTTCACGATCACGAAAGAGGTTCTGCGTGCCTACGGTACTGCCGTGAAGGATTGCATGCGGCAGGTTCTGACCGCGGTCAGCGACGCGCGCGAGGATGCCTCGACCATCAGCGTTGCCGGGCTGGATGAAGTCGATATCACGGATTTCGGTTCCGAACTGCAGGATGCAAAGAACCTCCTTGAGCTTGGCATCAAGAGTACAACGCTGAAGCGACAGATATTCCAGCGGCTTGCGTTGAAGTACCTGAACGATGCGCGGCAAGAGACAAAAGACCAGATTGCGCGTGAAATAGACGCTCAATTTTTGAGCTAAGGGAGAGCAAATTATGTCAGATCAGATGCCAATTGAAAATGAGCCGACGTCCGGTCCCGATGTCCGGGATATCGTCCGCCACGCGATCGAAGAGTTTGTGCGAGCGGAGACGAAAAAGGCTGAGCCAGCCTATAAGGCTGAGCTTGAAGAGGAGCGGAAGCGGCGCGAGGGACTGGAATCCCGGCTGAACCAGCTGGTAGAGGAGAACCGCAAAGCGCGTGCGATCGCGGAGGAAGCTGACCGGAACTCGCAAATCCGCAGCGAACTGCAGAGGCTCGGAGTGGCCAAGGTCGATTTGGCGTTTCGTGCGGTTCGAGATGACATCACGCGCGGCGAGGATGGCCGGCTGCACGCGAAGGGTGCCGACGCGAAACCTCTGCCGGAATATCTGAATAAATTTCTTGAAGAAAACCCGGAGCTTCTTCCGGCCCGTATCGCCGGAGGCAGTGGAGCTCAGACGCCATCCCGGAATTCCTCGCAGCCTGCTGCGCACGTGGATCTCGATAAGATCAAGCCGGGCATGAGCAAAGAAGAACTCGACAGAGTACGCCAGGAGATATCGCGTTTGGCGTCTCAGGCGTTGCGCGGAGCTTAGGCTTCACGCAGAGAAGCTGACGGCGATTCACGAAGGCAAAAGCGTTTGTCGCCGATAGCAAGTAGCAACAAGGCGGCCGAGGGATCGTGTCGCCAATTCAATTTAGGAGATCTATGTCAATCATTACATCCGCCAATCTGACGAACGCCATTGTCAAGCTTGTGGCCGCCGAAGCCTTGCCGGCTTTGACCGGGAATCTCATTATGGGTAACCTGGTTAATCGCGACTATGAGCCTGTCCTGGCGCACGCCGGAGACACGGTCAACGTGCCGATTCCGCCGGTGCTCAGCGCGAACAACATCGCGGAGGGCGGCACGGTAACTCCTCAGAATCCGAGCCTGCTGAACGCTCAGATTGTTCTCAATACTCACGCGGAAGCTACGTTCCAGATTCCAGACGTGACTAAGGCTCTGGCGTTTCCCGATCTGCTGAAAGCTTACATGCAGCCGGCAGTGATCGCGATTGCTGAGAAGGTGGAGCAGGATCTGCTCAATCTCTACGGCCAGTTCACGTCGAATCATCCGGTCGGAACCGCCGGCTCGCCCATCACAGAAGCAACGATTGATGCGGCTGAAACGGCGCTGTTCTCCGCGATGGTTCCTGCGAGCGCACCGAAGTACCTGGTGGTCGATTCAAACACTTACTCGCAAATCCGCCAGATCCCTCGCTTCAGCGAATACTATTCGTCAGGTGAAGCTGGTTTGAAGGCGCTGGTCGAGGGCAACGTCGGCAAGATGAAGGACTTTTTTATCTTCCGTTCTCAGTTCGTTCCGACGACTGGTACGAGCCCCAACACGAACACGCACAACGTGGCCTTCTCGAGAGATGCGATCGGGCTGGTGGTCCGCCGTCTTCCGCAACCGCTTCCGGGTACCGGTGCTGTGGCCGAGTATGCCGAAATGGGCAATTTCGGAATTCGTGTGGTTATGAGCTATCAGCCGAATACTCTTTCCCAGCAGTTCACGGTCGATGTGCTTTATGGCTGCGGCGTGCTGCGCAACGGATTTGGTGTTCAGGTAAACAGCTAATTCAAAATTAGACAAATGTTAAACAGGGAGCTGCTGGTGCGGCTCCCCTTTTTTTTTCGGGAGATTATCCATGGACGTTAAACAGTATTACCGGAAGATACGCGAGATCGAGAACAGCCTTACCGACACTTACCAGCTTGTTGTAAGTCTCGAGACGGCCGATGGAGGCAAAGCGGGACTAATGTCGGAAGTGTCCCGAAGTGTTGCGGCAAAGCTGATCGTGGAGGGCAGGGCGACGCTGGCAGGAGACAAGGACAAAGCCCGGTATGTCGAGGCCCAGGTGGCTGCGAAAAGAGCCGCCGAGAAGGCTGCAATGGCCAAGCGGGTTCAGGTAGCCATTATTGCTGACCCGGAACTGCACGGGATCTCGCGCCAAAAGGGCGGCGATAACCCGAGTGGGGGCAAGTAGACGCATATGGCACTGTTCACTGACCAGGAAGTCATCGCGCTCAGCGATCTCCTGAATTTCGAAGATTCCGTTTCCCAGGTCGCATCATCGCACGGAATAGACGTAACAACCAAGATTAATTTGTCAGTGGGCGCGATAGGCGACAAATTGTTGCTCTGGTTGTTGAAGATGAGAGCGTCGGATCCTCAGTGGCTGGAACGACGAACCATCGGCGTCTCAACAGTAGTCGTGACTCCAACGTTATATCGCTGGCTCTGCCTGGATTCGCTGTCACGATTCTTCGCGGAAGCTTATAACGTTCAGCTCAACACGCGCTTTCAGGCGAAGTGGACGGAGTATCAGGCCTCTGCAAACGAAGCGGGCGAGATGTTCTTCATGTCCGGTCTCGGCCTAGTGTACAAGCCGCTAGCAAAGGCTGGAACGCCGCTGCTCTCGACGGTGACCGGCATAACACCGGAACAGACACTCTACGTTCAAACGACCTGGGTGGACAGCGCGGGAAATGAGAGCGCCAGCGGAATATGCGGCGCGGTAGTGCTGAATGGGGCAACAAACCTGCAGGTGTCGCCGTCGGGAGTTGTGCCTGAAACCGCGACTGGCTGGAACGTATATGCAGGAACAAACCCGAGTGGACTTCAGCGCCAGAATGCGAATCCGATCGCGAACGGATCTGTGTGGCAGCTCCCGACGAGCGGAGTGATTCCTGGGCCAGCGGCAGGAAGCGGACAAAATCCGGACGTGTACCTGGTGCTTTCGCGAAGGATTCAAAGAGGGTGAAATGATACCGTTGACCATCCTGGCTCCGCAGGTAATACAGGGCCTGCTTACAACAAACGACGCATTTACGCAGGAGATTGCCGCGCTGGCAGCCGCCTCAAATGCAAACATCCCGCTGATCACGTCTGACCAGGTGATTCTTAGTTCGGCGAGCCCGATTTTGGGTGACAGGGACGTTCAACTTACTTATCCGCGGGTGTGCTTGTATAGCGGCGGCGTCAAGAATACCCAAGTGGAAAAGTTTGTTTCCCTCTCAGGTGCAGTATCTGTCATCGCGGATATCTGGGCCAGCTCCAACTTAGCAACGGATACCGATCAGTGGGTTCATTTTTATGTAGAGGCGTTCACAGCGATATTGAGGCAGAATCGCGGGGATTGGGGCCAAGGGCTGTTTTTCTCGGGCGTTTATGAAGTTATATTACAGCCGCCGCAGCCCGGTGGCCTGGGGTTCGTCCAATCGGGCCGTGTGAGCTGCAACCTGAACGTGAGCCGGAGCTGACAGGGTGGGCGAATACATTCTTTCCAATGCGAACCGATTTTACGTAGCACTGGAATCGGCGTATGGACAAGCGGCAATGCCGAGTGCGGCCGGCCGGATCACAGCGCTGCGAGTCGATGCGCAGCAGATGCTGGAAGCGCGTAAACGAATCGACAAGACGGGATCACGGACCTATCTAGGCGCGTCCCGAAATGCGAGACGACGGACAGCATTCGACATTCACAGCTATTTAACGGCGTGGAACAACTTTGGTTCGCCAAGCTATGGCGTCCTGTTTCAGGCGGCGCTCGGCGGTACTCCGGAATTATGTCAGCCTCTTACTATCGGTGCTGTTCAGAATCAGGCGGCATTCCAGACTCCGGTTGCCCACGGACTAACAAGCGGTTCCGCGGTATCCTATGCAGGCGAGATTCGATTTGTAACATCCACGCCGGATTCAATTAATTTTGCCCTGAATGCACCTTTCTCCAATGCTGTAACGATTGGTGGGACGCTGGCGCCCACGATTACTTACCGGACGTCGACAGTCCTTCCGAGTCTAAGCGTGTACGATTACTGGGATCCGACGGCTGTAGCGAGCAGAATATTGACCGGTGCTGCCGTCGACACCTGCGAAATTGTAGTCAATGGAGACTACCACGAGTTTATGTTCAGTGGCCCGGGGGCAGATCTGATCTCGTCGAACACCTTCGTTGCGGGCGATGGCGGCTTGAGCTCGTACCCTCTTGAACCGGCTCTCGACTCCTTCGATGCGTCACCGATACCGGGTTATCTGGGCCAAGTCTGGCTGGGAGCGACCCCATCCCAATTCTTCACGCTCGCGAGTGCAAGTGTGGAGGTGAAGAACAACATCGCCCTAAGGTCCGAAGAATTTGGCTCCAGCGTGCCGCGTGCAATATGCGCCGGCCTGCGTCAGGTGACGTCGAAGATCAGGTTATTCGCCCAGAACGATGCGCAGACGGCGGCTCTTTACTATGCCGCTAAGCAGCGCGTTCCGGTCTCCGCGTTGCTGCAGTTGGGGCAGCAACAGGGACAGCTGATGGCGATTTATCTGCCCCAGGTGATGCCGGCGATACCGGTGTACGAAGATTCTCAGACTCAATTGCAATGGCAGTTTCAGAACAACGTAAGTCAGGGTATAGCAGATGACGAAATCTATATCGCATTCGCTTGAACCGCTGCACTACGAGAGTGTGCGGTGGATATCAAGTAAGTCGTTCAGCGGCATCCGGTATGCGACGCGCAGAGTTTCTCTTGCGCAGCGCATTGAACTCACCAGGCTGGTTCGTGATCTGATGCGCAAGGACGAATTCCTGCGCGCCGGCGATGCCGCCGACCAGGTGGAAGCCGGGTTGGCCGACCTTCTCGTCCGGAAGCTCTATCTCGAATGGGGCTTGGTGGAAATCGAAGGATTAGAAATCGACGGAGCGGCGGCGACGCCACAGCTCTTGATTGACGCAGGTCCTGAAGAACTGACTGACGAGATTGCGGCCAGTATCCAGGGTGAGCTCAGCCTGACAGACGAAGAAAGAAAAAACTTCTAATCGCATTCCATTTTCAGTTTTCCTCGCCAGCCGCGTGGAAATGCGAACCTTGCAGATCGAGCGGTCTGGTCAAACTGCGTAACTGTGCATGGGCGGTCCAGGTCGAGCCGGTCGGCCGCCGAGCGGTTTGGGCGCGCGAAGGTGCGATTGCCTTGCAGTGTCCAAAATCCGTGATTTCGTCACAAAGCGCACAAATTATGGAGCAGTTTCAATTGTGGAAGCAATTCGGGGGAGGCATTCCTCTTGCGTTCGAGGCCAAGGTGGCCGAAGGGATTCTGCTGCTAGAGAAAGAGTGGCAAAAGGAGTTACAACGTGGCTAAATCTAAAAACTACATTTCGGCAATAACGCGCAACATGTCTGATGTCCAGGCGGGAGCTGTTTCCATTGACAAGCTGCTTAAGGCCTCACAAGTTGGGTCAAGCAGAGCATTGGGCGCTCCGTCGCGAAACTCGGATGGACTTCGCACTTCATCTAATTATTTGAACAGCAATCCTAAGGGCATTCAATTTGGAAAGGCGTCATCTTCGGGGTCAACCGCAACCAGCTCGGGAAGTATCTGGCCTAACTTGATCAAGCAGACGGCGATGGGAGGTTTGGCCAGCGTGATCGGCGCCGGAGGTGGAATCGGATCGCTTGTCAGCGGTTTATTGCATCTGTTTGGAGGCGGCGGGAAGAGTGCGCCACCACCACTGGTTAAATTCCAGCTGCCTTCGCCGCAGGAGCAGACCATCTCGGTCGGGGCAAACGGCACGTCTGGCTACGCGGGATCTGCGATTCAGACCAGCGCTAATGCGGCGAACGGGGCCAATGCCAGCGCTGCGACCTCGCCCACACTGCGGTATCAGAGTAGCGAAATCGCTCAAGCCGTGAAAACTGCGCTTCTGAACTCCAGCAGCCTCAACGATGTGATTTCGGAGCTGTAATGAGCACTTTCCCGCTTCTGAAGTCTGGCGCCGTGAGCCAGTACCCGACTACGGTGACTCAAGCGCAGCCCGTTCAAGTTATCCGGTTCGTTGATGGAACGGATCAGCGTTTTCTCTCGCAGGGCAGCATCAGGCGGGAGTGGCAGATTGATCTCACTCAGCTGGATGAGGCGGAAATCTATGCGCTCGAACAATTCTTTGTCGAGCAACAGGGCATGTACTCCACGTTTACTTTTCCGGACCCCATTAGCGGTACGAACGTGCCGAATTGCAGATTCGCGACATCGCAGTTAGTCACCGGTTACCTCGGGCCCGATCTGAGCTCGACAGCGCTTCAAATCATCGAGACAAATGGCTGAACTTTTCTATCCACAACTAAGCAGCGGTGCGCTCGCCCAATACCCGATCCGCAGAGCAGCAGTTACGCGGCCAGTCGCGAACATACTTCCGGATGGATCGACGATTGCTTTGCCGGACCCCTGGGCATCCCGTTTGTTCTGGCAACTCGCCTATACGGAACTGGAGCCGGCTGATTTGCAGGCGATCCAGGCGCATTTCACGGGCTGCGCTGGTCCCTTACGTGCATTCACCTTTATCGATCCAACAGGTAACATGCTTAGCTCGACCTCGGATCTGACACAGGCGCCCTGGCTGGCAGGACCATCCATTCAGATCACGGGCGGGCTGCCGGATCCCCATGGCGGATCGCAGGCGTTCTCTGTCGTAAATGCCGCGCAGGCAGAAGAGGAGCTCACACAAACGCTCACGGTTCCATCCAACTACCAATACTGCTTTTCGATCTACGTGAACTGTTCCGCTGCTTCTGCGATCTCACTAACGAGACGTGGCGCCACGGTAAGTGCGACCGACTCCATCTCAATTAGTCCAGGCTGGAGCAGGATCAGCTCAAGTGGAAAGCTGAACGATCCAGGAACGCAGCTGACGATAGCTGTTGAACTGGCGCCGGGCCAACAGCTGCAGCTATTCGGGCCGCAACTCGAGCCGCAGATCGCGCCTTCACGCTACCGAGCCAATGCGCAGTCCGGTTGCGTTTATCCCCAGTCGCATTGGGCGAGTAACCAACTAGCGGTGACAGCTGAAGCGCCAAACCTCTACGCAG
>JAFAUR010000146.1 GCA_019243205.1 Acidobacteriaceae bacterium
CGATCGTTGCGAGCATGCGCAGATCGGATTTATTCAGCTCGGGCACTCGCTTTGTCAGATCAGAAATAGAGGTGAACGGCTGCTGAGCCCGACAGTTGACGATTTGCTCCGCAATCGCTTGCTGAAGACCGCGAACATATCGCAGGCCGAGCCGCAATACACGTTCGTCCTCATTCTGCTCAAGCGTGCAGCTCCAGTCCGACGCCATCACATCCACCGGCCGAACCCTCAAGCCACGTCGTTGTGCATCTTTGATAAGAGTCGCCGGGCTGTAAAAGCCCATTGGTTGGTTGTTCAACATCGCACACGTGAACGCTGCCAGATAACGCACTTTGAGAAATGCGCTTGCGTACGCCAACAACGCGAAGCTGGCAGAATGCGATTCGGGAAAGCCATAAAGGGCGAAGCTCGTGATGAATTGAACGATTTCGTCCTGGGCCTCAAGCGCGATCTGGTTTTGTGTCATGCCGGCCCGCAGCTTGATCTCGATTTGGCGCATCCGCTCTTTAGATCGTTTATGGCTAAGCGCGCGGCGCAACTCCTCCGCTTGTCCGCCGGTGAAGTTGCCGCATATCATGGCCATTCGCAATAACTGTTCTTGAAAGAGCGGCACGCCAAGCGTTCGCTCCAGGACAGGAATTAGAGATGGATGCGGATAGGTGACCGGCTCCTTGCCTTGTCTGCGCTTCAGGTATGGATTCGTCATCTGTCCCGTGATTGGTCCAGGGCGAATCAGAGCGACTTGCGTAACGAGATCATAAAATCGTTTGGGGCTATTTCGCGGCAGAGAGGCCATTTGTGCTCGGCTCTCGATCTGGAACATGCCGACTGTGTCCGCCTTGCGAATAGCATCGTAGACGTCCGGCTGATCCTGTGGAAGGTGCGCCAGGTCAACTTCCTCGCCGTGATGCGCGCCAATCAGTTCAATTGAGTCTTCGAGCACAGCCATCATGCCTAAGCCAAGCAGGTCAACCTTGATGATTCCGAGATCGGCGCAATCGTCTTTATCCCACTGCACGACTACACGCCCAGGCATTGATGCAGGTTCAAGCGGTACCACCTGATCGAGGGCATCCTGGCACACCACCATGCCTCCCGAATGTTGTCCTAAGTGTCGAGGCAGATCCAGCACGCGGCGGCAAAGGCTTAGAAAACATCGAATACGAGAGTGATTCAGATCAAATCCTGCTTGCCGGAAGTATTCGTCGAGCGTATCTTCTGGTCCGCGCCACTCCCATGAACCGGCTGCTGCAGATAGTCGCGATATCGAATCGGGATCGAAGCCAAGCACCTTGCCGGTTTCGCGTGCCGCAAGTTTGGAACGATATGTGATTACGTTCGCTGTCATGGCCGCTCCGCGTTCACCGTAACGTCGGTATACGTACTGAATCACCGATTCGCGCTGATCTCCACTGGGCAAATCGAGATCGATATCCGGCCACTCGCCGCGCTCCTCGCTCAAAAAGCGCTCGAACAGCAGGTCCATCGCGATCGGATCGACGGCTGTTATGCCGAGTGCATAGCAAACCACGCTATTTGCGGCCGATCCGCGGCCCTGAACCAGAATGTTTTGCTCACGGCAGAAGCGGACGATATCCCAGACGATCAGGAAGTAACCTGCCAAGTCTAGCTTTTCGATGAGTGTGAGTTCACGTTCGAGCTGACGCTGAACTCTCTCCGTTATCGGACGATACCGGTCATGTGCTCCTATCAAGACCTGTGCGCGCAGGAACTTAATCTGACTGCCGCCGTCTGGGACGGGATACGGAGGAAATCGATAACCAAGTTTGTCAAGTGTGAACTCCAGTCGAGATGAGAGCTCAGTCGTGTGAGCAATAGCTTCAGGCACATCGGCAAAGATCTGCTCCATTTCCTCAGTCGAGCGAACGTGCCGCTTGGAATTAAGTTGCAGACGCGTTCCAGCTCTGTCGAGAGTGCATTTGTTCTTGATACAGCTGAGAGCATCCAACACTTCACGATCGGAAGGCGTTGCGTAGAGAACCCCGTTCGTTGCAAGCAAGGGCAGTTTGAGTTCCCGCGCGAGCTCGATAGCAACATGATTCCGATATTCCTGATCAGCGCGGAAATGACGTTGCAATTCGACATAAACATTGTCAACGCCGAAGATGTGTGTGAGCCGCTTCAAGAGGCCACGTCCTTCTGCTTTGCCTCCGGAATAAAGTGCTTGCGCTAGCGGCCCATCCTCATCACCAGTGAGGCAGAGCAACCCAGAAGCATGTTGCTCTAATTCGGAGAGCGTTGCCGCCGTAGGTGTGTTTTTTGGTGCTCTCAACTTCGTTTTCGTGATTAGCCGGCACAGGTTTTGATAGCCGGCCCGGTTTTGAACTAGGAGCGGGTAATAAGAACCTGGGCAGCCTAGGCAGCCCGAAACTGAGATCTCAGCTCCGACATGGGCTTTGATGTTGTTCGCTTTCGAGGTCAGATGGAACCGAGCGGACCCATACACGCCGTTGCGATCCAGGAGCGCCATTGCGGGTAGCTGCCGCTCTACACACGCACAAGCCAGAGACTCGGGAAGAGACGCGCCGGCGAGAAAGCTAAACGCGCTTCGTGCGTGGAGTTCAATGTACTGCACTAGTCGTAAAAGCCCTCCACAAACCAGCCCTGTTTGTCTCTAAAGATCCTGTACAAACCAAGACCTTGTTCGAGGCGGACCGCGATGTCCCACTGTTCTCGATTCCATTTCTCGGCTTCGTTCCACCAAAGGCCGGAAGCGAACCACGGACCAGCAGCACAACTGATCGGTGCTGAGAATCCAGAGAACGAGATATGAACGGGCTTGCTCTCTTTCCGGCGAACTTTCGCGCTGAGCGGAGGGCGGAACACACTGAAGGCTATGCCTGTTTTCTTCGACGAGCTGAGTTCACTAATTCCTGTCGAATGCGATGTGAAAGGAACAACTTCGAAATCGTCTGGTTTATGGGAATCGCACAATTGCGCTGCGCCGACTCGGCTCCGGCTGCGGTCATCAATCTCTCCGACCACACTTCGAAGGCGGGCTAGCGTGACTTCGAGTTTCTCCGGCTCTGGAGCGCGTGGAACAAATAATCCCGCTTGCGTGTATCGAGGCTTAGCCGGCAGCGCCTCGATTGCGACAGTCTTCACGGGAGCGCCGGGGTTATGCGCAGCTAAGTCCAATTGAAGAAGCTTCAACAGGTGTTTGGTATCTGTGATCGGAACTGGGAATTTGAGCCGCCGTTCGAAAACTCCAGAACTGGAGCCGTTGGGCTCCTCCTGGATATCCCGATCTATATGAATTTCAAGACCGAGACACAATCGTATTTCGTCCGTTACCAGCCCACGCGTGCCTAGTCGCATCGATATTTGATTGAGAAGCCG
>JAFAUR010001051.1 GCA_019243205.1 Acidobacteriaceae bacterium
AGCGCATCCACTTCTTCGACCGATTGGGGCTTCAGGCTCTCTTCAGCCGCCTTCTCCTGTGCCTCAATCAGAGCGAGTTGCTGCTTCAGCTGCGTCTTCAGGGCGGATAGTGCCTCCAGCGAAGTCTCCGGAGTGGGTCCCGGGACAGGAGGGGTAGGAATGCTAATCGCTGAGCCGCACGGGGTGCAAGCAGAGAAGGCCGAACAGCCGCCGAAACAACTGCGAATTGTGCAGCCGCAAGTCAGGTGGACAGTGCACACGCCGCAGGCCGAGATTACAGTGCAACCGCAACTCGGGTGAATACTGCAGCCTGAACAACCACAGGTAAGAGCCGAGCACACACAACTCGGGTGTAGGGTGCAGAATGTGCAGAATCCACAGGCACTGACGTGCGTACAGATTACGGGACCCTGCGCGCAGGGCAACGTTCCAGGAGCACATGGTGCCGGGTCAGCAGGCACCACATTGATCATCAGGTCTTTGACCTTGAATGCCATATCGAGCCCTCCAGTAAGCGGAACGTAAGGCCCGTATCCGCCTCGATTGTTGACATGCCCAAGGTGACCATCCGGTGTTTATTCGCATGCGGGGACCGGACGGTAAATCGAAAAGAATATACGTCGATTACTTCCTGCTGTCAATCGCGGAAGAAAATGCGAAAGTCGAGTTACGACCATAGCTGGAAAAACTTAGGTGACAACGTCCGCTATTCGACAATTGGTAGCCATAAAAGTGTGCGAACAATAACGACTGCCGCCCATCTAAGCGTACGCAGGCCAGGAATGGCTGTTTAGCCGAGGACCTATGCACCCGAAAGGCACTACAACCGAAGCGCTCAAGCATCACAGCGTTCAGACCGGGCTTACCGGATATGACCTGATCAACGACCCAAGACTGAATAAAGGCACTGCATTTACGGAACAGGAGCGAGATATCTTCGCCCTCCACGGCCTGCTTCCGCCACACATCGGCACACTGGAGGATCAGATTGCACGCAGGTTGAATGCCCTCAACAATCAGGACACGCCATTCGCCAGATACGCGTTGATGCGCGATCTGCAGGATTCGAACGAGACACTTTTCTATGGCTTGATTGTTCGCAACATTCAGGCAACGCTGCCGATCGTCTACACACCCACGGTTGGGGAGGGGTGCCAGCGGTTCAGTGAAATCTGGCACAAGCCACGCGGAGTTTTTGTGAGTTATCCGAATCGACAGCGGATCGATCAGATTCTGTCGCATTCCCGGTACGACAAGATCAAATGCATTGTTGTGAGCGATGGAGAGCGTATTCTGGGCCTCGGGGACCAAGGCGCCGGAGGAATGGGAATCCCCATCGGCAAGATGGCTCTGTACACGGCCCTGGCCGGCATTCCCCCTGAGACTTGCCTGCCTGTGCTGCTGGACGTGGGCACAGATAACCAGCAGCGGCTCGATGATCCACTTTATATCGGATGGCGAAACCGCCGGATTCGCAGTCAGGAGTACGACGACTTCGTCGAGACTTTCGTATCGGCGGTGAAGCTACGCTGGCCACATATCTTGTTGCAGTGGGAAGATTTTGCCGGATCGAACGCGGCGCGTCTGTTAGCTCGTTACCGAAACCAACTCTGCACGTTCAACGATGACATCCAGGGCACGGCGGCCGTCGCTACAGCCACGCTGCTCTCGGCCATAAACGTGACGGGCGTGCCCGTGAGGGATCAGCGGATCGCGGTTTTCGGATTCGGTTCAGCGGGCATCGGGATCTCGCAGATGATCGTCTCCTTGATGGAGGACGAGGGCTTGAGCGAGCGTGAGGCTCGCGACCGATTCTGTGCACTTGATTTGCCCGGCTTGCTGATTGAAGGAGTGAACGGGCTGAGGCCTGAGCAGGAAGCTTTCGCACGCAAGCGAGGAGACGTAGCTGGTTGGCAGCTTGCGGACAGCACCAAGATCGGGCTGCTGGACGTCGTCCGTAACGCCAGACCGACGGTACTGATTGGAGTTTCCGGCCAACCCGGCGCATTCACCGAACAAGCCATCCGTGAAATGGCGAAGAACGCGGGCCGCCCGGTCATTTTCCCGCTCTCGAACCCTACTTCGCGGAGTGAGGCCACGCCGCAGGAATTACTCGACTGGACGGACGGACGCGCCCTCGTGGGAACGGGAAGCCCGTTTGACCCGGTGAACGTGAACGGCAAACAGATCTCTATCGATCAGACAAACAACTCGTACATCTTCCCCGGCCTGGCGCTAGGCATTATTTCGTCGCGCGCCAAGCACGTATCCGACGGGATGATTAAGGCGGCGGCGAAGGCCCTGGCAGAGTTGTCGCCGACGCGAAAAGACAAGAAGGCATGTCTGTTGCCGCCGCTTGAAACGGTTCGCTCCGTCAGCAAACAAGTAGCTCAAGCTGTGGGAGCGCAAGCAATTCGAGATGGCCTGGCCCAGGTGAATGAAGCGGAGTTTCAGGAGGAACTTGCAGCGAACATTTGGGAACCTGAGTACAGGCCATACGAGTTGGTCAGGCAGTAGACGCCCCGGGCATGGCACTACTTACGCGAGCCCATGGTCAGACTAGCAAAGTAACTCGGATCGGGCATCATCCCCATTAATGTGTTTGGTGGGCGATAATTTGGCCCTTGATTTTGTCGTAAGTGGATTGCGGGATGATTTTGCGCGTGACGAGATCGGTTTTGGCCTTGTAAGGCCGCCCATCGATAATCTTTTTCGAAAGAGCTGGACCGATTCCAGGCAATGCATCAAGTTCGTCGGCGCTGGCGCTGTTGATATCAATGAGCGCGCTTTTCTTTGCCGTCGCGGTCGCAGACGTCGCGGTCTGCTTCGATGGAGCAGTTTGAGCCTGCAGAAGCGCGATTGCGGTTATTAGGACAAATAGACATCGGCTGAGAAGCATAGACGTCAGACTATCAAAAGAGATGCAACCGTTTCGCGGTTCGTCAAAGCCCTACGTCCGTTGGTGGTGGCTATCCGGGCCGTTTACCAAAGGAGACATCTCGGCCCAGCTCGAGTGGGTGCAGGCGCAAGGTTTCGGAGGCGTCGAGCTGGCCTGGGTCCGGCCGGATTGGCTGGAGGAACAGGGCGATGATGCCGTGCGTCCCGCGCTCTTGAGCCCGGACTGGAGCGAGTTGGTGAGGTACACGAAACGCAGGGCTGATGAATTGGGCCTTGGATGCGATTTTACTTTCGGTAGTTCCTGGCCTTTTG
>JAFAUR010001063.1 GCA_019243205.1 Acidobacteriaceae bacterium
CGAGGACATTGCCACTGAGCCTCGGAAGAAGTGACCAAGGACTGCAGCTGGGATTGCGCCTCGGAAGCAAGCAGATAGCGAATCACAGCAATGCTTTTTGAGCGATGCCGGTTGGCAAGGAATCCGAACTGGCGAATGCGTACGAAGCCGTGTGGAAGAACATGCTGCACGTAGCGCCGTAAGAACTCCGATGCCGAGAGTGTCATGAGGCGCTGCCTGTTGCCGCGTGCATAGTCCTTCCAACGGAAAATGACTTGTTCTCCATCAAAGGAAACCAGCCGGTGATTGCTGATGGCGACGCGATGGGTATAGCGACCCAGATAGCGAAGCACAGGTTTTGGACCTGCCATGGCTTGTTTGACATAGACGACCCAGTTCTTCCGATGCAGAGATTGAAGCAGAGCCCGGAACGCTTTGGGATCTTTCAGTGAGGCGGTCGCACCGCCGAGACTGAGCGTGCGCCTACGATACGCACGCTTGAATCCCGCGAGAAACTTGCCACGAAAGACTTTCTTGAGAACACCGACCGGAAGGAAAAAGCGATATTGCGGCCGGACCCAACTACGGTGGTCCGGTGAAAGCCCGCCGACGGGCACGAGACAGTGGAGATGTGGATGGAGCATGAGGTTCTGCCCCCACGTGTGTAAGATGGCGAGGAATCCAATCTCTGCGCCGAGGTGCTGCGGATCGGCCGCGACTTCCAGCAGCGTTTCTGCAACAGTACGAAACAATAAGTTGTACAGCAGGGCAGGATTGCGCTGACAAAGGCTGTTTAACTCGTGCGGCAGTGTGAACACCACATGGAAGTAAGACAGGCCGAGCAACTCTTGTTCCCGGCACGCAAGCCATCGCTGGCGTGCTTGCGCCTGACACTTTGGGCAGTGCCTATTCCGGCAGGAGTTGAACGAGATGGCCGAATGACCGCACCCGGAACACTGATCCAAATGGCCGCCCAAGGCCGGCGTGCGGCAGCGCTGAATGGCGCGCAGCACTTTTAGCTGCTGATAGCTAAGCCAGGATCGATTCTCGGCAATAAAGCGATCACCCTGCGTGCGAAGTAAGTCGGCCACCTCGACGGTGGGCCGGGTCATTCGGGTTTATGTAACTTCCGCGAGCGCTCGAAGCGTGCGGGGCCCGAGACGGGAATCCGTCCCAGCGGATTGGTCGCTGCCTGTAAACGCTTCGGGGACACATGGAGATAGCGCGTCGTCGCTTCGATGTCCTTATGGCCCATCAGAACCTGGATGGTTCGCAGGTCCGCTCCGTCTTCGAGCATGTGTGTAGCAAAGCAGTGTCGCAGGGTGTGAGGGGTAACGTGTTTTTGGATTCCAGCTTTCCGTGCCGCTTCCTGTACGGCTTCCCAGATCACCTTGGGCGTGATTGGCTTGTCTGCCCGCCACCCGTTGCGAGTGCCGGGGAACAGATAGGTCTTGGGACGCATCCAACGCCAGTACTCGCGCAATGTTGCGAGCAGCTTCGGATTCAGCGGGACTTCACGGTCCACACCGCCTTTTCCGCGGTCGATGCGAATGACCATCCGGCCACTATCAATGTTGCTCACCTTCAGCTTGCACAACTCGCTTCGCCGCAGTCCTGCCGAATACATCGTCAAGAGCATGGCGTAATGAAACAGATTGCGCGCTGAATCGATCAGCCGGGAAACCTCGTCGGGCGTCAGAATCGTAGGCAGCGTACGCGTATGCCGTGAGGCATTCGGATAGGGAAGATCCTCCCTCATGGCCGGGCGCTTGAGTGTTCTCACGTAAAAGAAACGCAGGGCGGCTACACGGTAGGCGACAGTGCCCACCGCCAGCTTCTTTTCTTCGAGCAGATGAACCTGATACTTCCGCATATCGTCGGCCCCAAGATGGTCCAGTCGTTTATCGGCAAAGCGCCGGAACTCCTCCATCGTTTGCAAATACGATCGGATTGTTGTTTCGGCATAGTTGCGGCGCACCAGTTCTTCCCGCATCCGCTGAATAAGTTTCGTCACAGAGATCTCCTTTCTCTGTGAGCGAACTTTATCCGATCAGCACCCTCTTCCAAAACTGATCACGCCGCAGGCGTCCGCCGCGCCAGCGGCTTCGTTGTGTGCTGAGCATGTTCAGCAGCTTAAGGGTGAAAGTCCCTGTCCAACCTGATGGAGGTGAAGGACTAGTGATGATGCAAGGGCTACCGCCGCGAGGTGGGGTCTGAAAGAAGCATGGATCAAATGTGCGAGTCGAT
>JAFAUR010000174.1 GCA_019243205.1 Acidobacteriaceae bacterium
GAATGGAAGTTTCTCGTTCAACGGTAATGCGACGGGGAGTTCGATTCTGGATTTCTTGACGGGCACAATGAGCGGGTTCAGCCAGAGCCTCCCGCAAGTGCCGTCGCCGCGCATGTCCATACCCGCCCTGTATGCGCAGGATACGATCCGGGCGAGTGCGCACTTGACCATCAATGCCGGACTTCGCTGGGAACCAATTCTATGGCCGCAGGACCTTCACCATCGGGGAGCAAGTTTCTCGATGGCGAACTTCCTGAACAACGTCCATAGCACCGTTTATCCGAATGCCCCGGCGGGAGCGCTGTATTATGGCGATCCGGGGATCCCCGCTGCCTTCACGAAAGACCAGAAGGCCTTGTTTTCGCCGCGGCTCGGGCTCGCATGGGATCCCAAAGGCGACGGAAGGCAAACGTTGCGTGTTGGCGCGGGCATCATGTACGACGTTGGAAACCTGTACAATTCGCAGCGTCTGGCATCCGATCCTCCGTTTGTGAATGAGATCGACCTTGCGACCAGTGCTCCTCTCGGATTCAGCAATCCCTGGACCACCGGGTACAACTATCTCGGGAATGGAACGAATCCGTTTCCGCCCGCAGGCGCGTTTTTCCCGCAGTATGCGTTGTGGATCGTACTGCCTCAACAGTTGCATCCCACGACCTTGTATCAATGGAATGTCAGCTATCAAAAGCAAATCGGTGCCGATTGGTTGACAACCGTTAGCTATCTCGGTAACAAGACGTCTCACGTCTACACCGGCCAGGAATTGAATCCGGCGGTTTACAGCCCAGCTGTTTGTGCCGCTCAGTCGAGCAAGACTTGCAGTACTTCAAACACCAATCAGCGTAAGATCTTGAATCAGTTGAATCCGAGCCAGGGTGCATACTACGGCAACCTAGACCTGGTCAATGACGGCGCAAACGCGAACTACAACGCGCTTCTTGCGTCCGTGCAGAAGCGGCTCAGCCGGGGAACGACCTTCTTGGCCAACTATACTTGGTCGCACTGCATCAGCGATCAGGATTACGGCGGGGACATTGGCGGTCCAGGCTTCATGAATCCGTACAGCCTGCGGCAGGATCGCGGCAATTGCAATTTCGATATCCGACACATATTCAACTTGTCGATTGTTGCTACGAGCAGCGTTAAGGGCAGTAGCTTTTGGGCTCACCTGCTGAACAATTGGCAGATCGCCCCCATTGTTCGCGCGCTAAGCGGCGCGCCACTCCCCGTGACGACGGGCATTGATGCATCACTCACCGGTGTTAACCTCGACCGGCCCAATCTGGTTACTGGACTGAATCCGGTGAACTCGAACTGGGGATCGAATCTGCCCCAATACCTGAACCCGGCCGCGTTTACGCAAAATGCTCCCGGCACGTACGGCAATCTCGGCCGGAACTCGATTGCTGGGCCGGGCTCGCTGGAATTTGATGCTTCACTCGTACGGTTCTTCAACTTCACTGAGAATATCCGGCTGGAAGCACGTGCCGAAGCGTTCAACGTGATCAATCACACCAACTTCGTTGCGGCCGCGACCGGAACCGGAATCCCTGGGATCTCCACCAGCGGAATCTCGCTCTCGCGGAGTTCGTCTAACTTTGGACAGATTACTACCGCGGGCGATCCTCGCATTCTGCAATTCGCGCTGAAACTATACTTCTGACATATGGACCTTTCCCGAAGAGATTTGAGTGCTCTGCTGCCGGCTTTACTGCTGGCAGCAGAGGCACGCGGCGCCGATAATGGTGTGCTTCCGTCGAACTGCTATCCTTTCGAAAGTCTTCCTCTCAAGACGAATCCTAAGACCCACAACGAAACCCGCCAGGTGTTCACGGGTAAGACTCACGACGGATATCCGATCGACCTGCACATCACACAACTTGCGCCGGGACAGATGCCTCACCCTGCTCACACGCACGTTCACGAGGAGATGGTCATGCTCCAGACGGGTACGCTCGAGGTGACCATCAAGGGTCAGAGTACGAAAATCGGGCCCGGGTCCGTTGCATATGTCAACTCGAACGAACTTCATGGTTGGAAAAACGTGGGCAATGAGCCGGCCCAATATTTCGTGCTCGCGATCGGAAGGCAACAAACGACTTAAGCGTTTGTTCGCCCTCGCGCTTTTGGCTTCGGTCCCGTTCAGCGCGCGGGCCGCGAATGAGAAATTTACCTTCGAGTTCAATTCTAAGACGTTGACCTCGTATCAGCACGCGCCGAGTGCAAAGCGCGGCGACGGTTTTTTCGAAGCAGGGTCGGAACTGAAAGCTGGCGCTGATTTCGTCACCAGTGACAAGCCGTTCTTCTTCTCTGTAGTTCTCCCGGAAGGCAATTATCGCGTCAAGGTAACTCTGGGTGCCACGCATGGCACCTCCGTGACTACGGTAAAAGCAGAGTTGCGCCGGCTGTTCGTCGCGCATCTAGAGACTTCCCAAGGCAAATTGCAGACCCGCACGTTCATCGTTAATGTCCGCCGCCCTGAAATCGGAGACACCGACCAGGTTGTCAAGTTCAAAGAACGCGAGCGGACCAGCGAGGCGCGCGCATGGGATGACAAGCTCACGCTTGAATTCAGCGATTGCAAGCCAACAGTGAGTGCCGTCTCCATCGAGAGAGCGGATGTCCCCACGATCTTTATTGCGGGAGACTCGACCAGCACCGATCAGGCGAAAGAGCCCTACAACAGTTGGGGGCAGATGATCACTGCGTTTTTTAAACCCGATGTCGCGATTGCGAACAACGGCGAATCCGGCGAGACGGCGCGTTCGTTCTTTGCCGAAAATCGCTGGGCGAAAGTGATGAGCGTCATTCGGCAAGGCGATTACGTACTCATCCAATTCGGTCACAACGATCAGAAAGAGAAAGGCGAAGGAGTGGGCGCGTTCACTACATACAAGGCCGAATTAGAGCGCATGGTGAATGAAGCCCGCGAACACGGAGCCACACCAATTCTGATTACTCCGATGAACCGGCGGACTTTCGATAAACAAGGAAAGGTGACGAACAGCCTCGGCGATTTCCCCGCAGCCGTCCGAAAGTTGGCAGAGGAGCAGCGGGTCCCGCTCATCGACCTCAACGCGATGAGTAAAACGATATACGAGGCATTGGGACCGGAGGGCTCGGGCAAACTGTTTGCCGGCGATGACCACACGCACCATAGCGATTACGGAAGTTACGAATTGGCGAAATGTGTGGTTTACGGAATCAGGAAGGGCAATCTGCCGATTGCCAAATTTCTGAAATCGGACCTGGCGTCATTCGACCCGGCACGCCCGGACCCGTTCGGCAAGTTCGATATCCCGCTCGATCCCGATTCCACATCGATCAAACCGTACGGGAGTTAAATCGGATTTGCGAAACGAACCCAATTGGCTTGGTTTTTTCAAAAACGAATTCGCGCGCTTAGCTGCAGAATTCGTGGATTGTTCGCCTGGCTCGTGATCTTCCCAAATGCCGACGAGGAGATGTTCGTCGCAGGTGGCGAGAAGTTGGTCAGGTTGAAGATATTGAACGCGTCCGCCTGGAACGAGAAGGTCAGCCGTTCACGCAGTACGAACTCGCGCTTGATGTTCATATCAACGCCATAGCTTGGCGGATTGGTAATGCCGAACGCATTCGTCCGGGGTGTGTTGCCGTAAGTGTACGGCGCCGGGGTCAGAAAAGCCTGACTGTTCAGAAACGGGGTCGTGTTGGAACCGAGCAGGTTGCCGCTGCCCCAACTGCCATTGATACGGACCGGCCCGGTGAAGTTCGGGTTGTAGTTGTCGAAACAACTCCCGGCCTGAGGAACGAGGCAGCCGGAGGTCATGAAAGTACCGATGGGAGTGCCGGAGCGATAAGTTGTGATCGTGGAGATTTGCCAGCCGCCCACGACGTGCGAAACAATGCCACCGTTGTTCAGATATTGCCGGCCTTTGCCGAATGGCAGTTGATAGGTGACGAGCGCATTGATGCTGTGGGCTGGGATCTGCGTTAGCGCCTTTTCGATTCTCCAGTTGTAAGCAGTTTGAGCGGTCGGGGTCTGGCCGGTTACCATGTTCGACAGAGTGTCATCGAAGGCGCGCGCGAACGTGTAGTTGATATTGAAAGTGAGGCCGTTCGCGAGACGCTGGTTGGCGTAGACCTGCAGCGAGTTGTAATTGGAGTTCCCGACATCGCCGTACAGATCACTGATGTTCTGGTACTGCGGCCATGGCCGGAGCATCTGCGCCAGAGAGCCGCTGAAATTCGGGTAAGGCAAGCGGATACCAGGAATAACGGCGTTCGCCTGCGCGAGCACCGAGGGCGTTACGGTTGATTGCAGAAGACCGCCGAGCGCGAGATATCGTGGATCGATCTGATCAGAGTAAATGCTGCGGCCACCGCCTCCCAGGTGATGCCCATTGCTCCCGACGTAAGCCGCGCCGAGCAACAAATGCGAGCCAACGCTCCTCTCCAGCGTGACGTTCCAGTTCTGATACCGCGGAGGCTGGCCGCCGATAGTTGGGTCTCCGTAATTCAGACTGTACGCGGAAGTGTTGCCATTCACGAATCCAGTGCCGAACGCCGGATTGATAACCGGCGGCGGAGTGTACGGAGGCACGCCGTTGTTCCAGTAATAGGCGGGGGTGTAGGAGTTCACACCCGCAAAGCTAGGCGAAGCGGTGTAGCCGATAAGATCGGTTCCGGTCCGTCCGCCGCCACGTCCACCTACCGCACCCCGGTGCGTGTACATCATGGCGTAACCCATTCGCAGAACTGTCTTGGGATTGATGCTGTAGGCGAGGCCGACGCGTGGGCCGAAGTTGCCATAGTACGTATTCACATTAGTCGTGCAGTTACAGCTATAGGGACCGTAGCCGGCGAACTGCAACGCGCCGTTGAAATTGCTGACCGCGGGATTAGGCAGATTCGGATTGAAGAAGGACAACACGTTGTTGACTTCCTGATACGGTGTCCAAATGTCGTAGCGCAAGCCGAGATTCAACGTGAGGCTCGGCAGCAGCTTGAAGTTGTCCTGTGCCCACATCGAGTAGTCCTTGTAACGTCCGCCCGTTGCGATGACAGAAGTCTGGTTGATAGTGTTCGAGGAAACTGCACCGAGCAGATAGCTGGCGTACGCGTTCCCTTGAGAAGTGAGAAGAGTTCCTGTGGGACCGAAGCCGGCCGTCTGATTGTTCGTGAAAGTCCAGGTCGCGATGCTTCCGTACGTGTACTCCTTCTCATTGGCCTGGAGCCACATGATCTGGCCACCCAACACCATCGAGTGCTTGCCCTTTGTCCATTGCACGTTGTCCTGCAACGTAAAGGTGTTCTGGGTGTCGTTGAAGATCTGAGAATTGGTTCCGCGCCAGGGATCGGGAGATTCGGGACCGCTAAATGTAATCGTTGGAAAATCCTGGCCAGCTTGGCCGGGGGGTAAACCTGTCAGCCCGGCCTTGACCGGATAGTTGCCGCTGATTGTCGGGCTGGTTTGTGGAACCGAGAATCGCGAGAGACCATAGGTCAGTTGGTTGACCAGCGTTGCGGTGGCAACATAGGTCCACTTGGCAATCGCTGTCGTCGGGTATTCGTCAACGAGGCGTGTGTTGCCATAAGGCAGAGGCAAAACGTTGCTCCGGTAAGGAGTCGTCTGGCTACGATGGCCGTGGCTGAAGAGCACGAAAAACGTGTTCTTCTCATTCAAGTTGAAGTCGACCTTGTCGGTGGTGCTGTTGTCGTGATAGCCGATGGGCACCTGCTGAAGATAATTGCTTTGCAAGTTGTTGTTGTTCGTTGCCGGCAAATAAGACTGGAACGACTGAGAGATCGGAGATAAGCGGTTCGCAGGGATGACGTTGTTCGGGAACGGTGTACGGGTGCAGACTCCGGTAGCGTTGCAGGTTGTAGATTGCGGATCGTAGATGCGGATGTTCGAAGCAAGCAGAGCACTGAAATCACCGCCGCGCTCGGCTGCGGTCGGCAGCGACGCGAGGGCGGGTTGCGCCTGCTGTGTGAATCGGAATCCGTCGTAATTTGCGAAGAAGAACAGCTTATTCTTCATGACCGGGCCGCCCACGTTGAAGCCGAATTCGTTCTGGTGTTCCGTCGGAGTGGTTGGGGCGAAGAAGCCGCGCGCATCGAACGCAGTGTTACGAAGGTACTCGAATGCTTCGCCGTGAAAGTGGTTCGTACCGGATTTGATGACGTAGTTGGATGCGCCCTGGCCCTGATACTCGACGGACGTCCCAGCAGTTTCGAGTTGAAACTGATCGACTGCTTCGACCGAAACACCAAGGCCGAGCGTGCGGCTTTCGCCTTCGGCGCTCGGGTTGGTTGTGGGCAGGCCCTCTACATAGATTTCGGCCGAGTGCTCCTGACCGCCGAGAACGTTCCCGGCAGTATTACCGGTGCTGGCCGGATTTGTAGTCACGCCAGGTAGGTATTGTGTGAACGCAGTCGGGTCGCGAGGGGCGTTGCCCATTGCCAACGGCAGGGCTCCATACACTTCATTGGGCAGAGTCTGGCTCATACTTGCATCGGACGTGTTCAAGGGCGGCGGCGCGGAGGTGACGGTCACTTCCTGCGAAGCGGCACCCACTTGCATGGTTATGTTTACCGTCACCTGCGCAAGGGCATCGACCGTAACGTTTTGCTGCACCGCTTTTTGAAAACCGGTGGCGGCGACCTCGACCGAATACTGTCCAGCATTGAGTGGAGCAATGGTGTAGTAACCGGCGTCCGTGGTCTGACGCGTGGTCTTGACTCCTGTTTGCGTGTTCGTCGCGACGACGGTAGCGCTAGGGACGGCCGCTCCGGAGGAGTCTGTAACTACGCCCTGAATAGTCCCAGTGCCGCTGATTTGTGCATGGACCTCAGGACCTGTAAGAAATGCGACGCAGACAAGGAGGGCTGTTCCGCCCGAACGCGGTATGCAAGATAAAAGCTGAGGCCTCATAGTAACGAGCTCGGATACGAAATCGATCCTTAGACGCCAACTATGGAGTTATGCTGACGTGCTATTTCGGATTCCGGAGCGAAGGGGACAAAACGCAAGAAGTATTTACAGGTATGCCGTCGATACCATTGAGCCGTGCACTTATCCGGTGGAACGAGGCGGAAACTGACTCATAATTCGCAGGAGGTCGGCGGCTCCGGGATGGCTGCGGTCGAGGCCCAGCACTAACTCGAGTAAACGGCGCGCGCGATCCCGCTGTCCGAGTCCGAGCCGAGATTGAGACTCGAGATAGGTCGCGTCAATCTTTGATTCCCGATCCTGGTCTTCGCGGAAGATCTGTGGCGCCATTCTGAAGGAACTTCGAACCAGTTTCGTCTCTGCATCTGCCGAACGAAGCTGGCGCGAGAAAGCAAGAATGTCTCGCAGCAGTTTGCGGGACGGCATCGTTCGATCGAGACGTTCGAGCGCGAGCGCACGGTAGTAACTCTGTTCTGAGATGCCCGCGGGCGTGCTGTCGGGTGCGGCCCTGTCCTCGCCGGCGGCACGCATCCACCAATCGCGCGCGGCCTCGGCATTTCCAACTCCGGCCTGCGCTTCGCCCATCCAGAATGAAATCTCCGGAGTGGACGCATGTCCAAACGGAGACGCTTCTAGCGCAAACTGGAACTGCTGCACCGCTCCCGAGGCATCGCCCAAAACGAGAGAATTCCGGCCCAAATTAAGCCTGCTCCGGATGAGTTCGTCGACGGCTCGAGTCTTCGCTGTTGACTGCGCAAATGTGTGGTTCTCAATCACTCCCAGCGCCGCGCCCGGTTGGCTCGTCTGGTTGTAGAGTGCTGCGAGTTCAAGCGTCAGATCATCACGTGACGAGACAATAGCGCCGTACTTTTGCAGTTCGGCGAGGCGCTCGCGACATGGAATGTTGATGCGTTTCCAGAGTTGATCGCGTTCGTACAGTAATTGCGGATCCGCAGGATTGAGATCCCACGCCCGATCGAAGGCAATGCGTGCACGCTCGGAATTATGCAGAATGTTGAACTGCGCGACGCCGAGATTGCGCCAGACCGTCGGAAACGAAGCATCGAGGCGAGCGGACTGCTCCCACGCACGAATTGCATCCGTATGGCGTCCGAGAAAATAGAGCAAGTTCCCCACATAATAGGGAGCGCGCGGATCCTTCGGATTGACTGCCGTGGCGCGCTCCAGAATGTGCAGTTCCGGAAGGCGGCTCGGGAAACAATAATCGGGAGCAGCCTGAGCGGCAGCGGAGTAATGCTGGTGCGCTTCGAAGAAACGGCCGAGACGTCCATGGATATCGGCGAGGGCGTATTGGACTAGCGGGAGCGAGCCGTCTCGAGCGGATTTGTCCGCTTCGCGCAAAACGGCAATTGCTTCCTCGTACAGTCCGGCGCGGACGAGATCGTAAGCGATATCGAGCCGATCTTGGTTAGCCAGTCTCGCACTGCCTTTTGCGGATATCGCCCAAGGATCGAGGGGATCGAGCGTAAGATTTTCGTTTACGAGCCGGCCGGACTCAGCCGAAGCCCCGAAACGGCGCAGTAGCGCGACCGTTAAGTTTCGCGCGCTAGCGTTTTCGGTGTTCACGCGAAGAGACTGCCGCAAATGATCGAGAGCAACATCGGGCCGGCCTTCGAGAACATCGATTTCAGCAAGGGCCAGGAAGCCAGGCGCACGCCATCTGTATTCCCAAGTCGATCGGTACAGCGCTTCATACGCTTCACCGAGGCGCCCTAGAAAGCGAAGCACGAGTCCCAGGTTGTAATGAATCTCTGCAGCGGCGGTAGTAGCTGGAAACGAGGGAATAACGGCCAAGGCTTGGCGGAAGTGCTTCTCGGCAATGGCAAATTCGCCACGCTGCAAATACCAAAGCCCGAGCGCGTTATGCGACCGGAGATCGGACGGGCTGCGCCGGACCGCTTCTTCCCAGTATTCCTGCTGGCAATTCGTGCCGCCGAAATGCACCTTGAGTTGAAGACCAGTGAGATAGAGTTCCTCGACCGTTTTGATTTGGCTGGGGGCGCGAGGTTTGGCGGGAGGCTTAGATGGAAAGGGTAGCGGTTCTGCACCCGGTGAATAGCGTAGGAGTTCACGGCCATTTTGGGTGGCTAGAACGATCGTGAGCGGCGCGTCGTTCGCCGACTCCGGGATAGCCGTTTCCTCGAAAGAACATTTCCCAGGATCAACGTCGCGTGTCCACTCGGAGACGAGTTGATTTGAGCGTCTGACCTGGATTTTGGCTCCATTGATCACACGTGTGACTTGAAGCCCGATGCGGACCGAAGCGTCGTTGACCGTGACCGCCAGCGCAGCATCGATTGTGGCCGCCGCAGGCACACCGATATCGCGGATTAGGTAATACCAGACGCTGAAAGTCTTCGTTTCGTAGGGCGCGAGTGAAAAAGACGCATCCGTGTTGTCGGTGAAAACGCTGGCGATGAGCTGAACGTGTGCGATGTCTCGATCGCGCACTTCGCGAAACTCTCTTGCGGGAAGCAGGTGATGATCAGCGATCCCGACAATTCCCACATCGCGCTTGCGATCAAAGCATCCGTAGAAGTTTTCTGCCCCAAGTCCCGTTTTGGGGCGCTCCGGAAACGAAGCGATTTCGCTGCTGAAGTCTGCCGTTGCTTTCGAAGTCCAAGAGACCACTTGAGGAAGCAGTGTCCTGTTGAACAGGCGAACCTTTATTTCTAGATACGCACGGCCAGCATAAAGGCAGAGGCCGTGCATGCTTTTGACGCGGGTTATCGGATGAATTGTGCTGCACCAGACGGTGCGGGAGCCATCGGGATGCTCTTGAATGTGGCTGGTCGTTGCGGGTTCTAGCCCGAAGAAAGCAGCTGAGCCGCAGTCCGTGTTGTCGCAAAAGGAGAGGCCGGAAGGCTGGGCTCTCACCGCGGGGCTCTCGCGAAATAGGCTGTTGCCACTAATTTTGTCGATAGCCAAATAGACTTGGCCACCGAGTTCCGGCAAAACGAGCAACCGCAGGTATTCGTTCTCGATGTGAATGGCGTCCCAGGTCTGAGCCATTACCTCCCTGGCATCTTGTCCGATGTAAGGCCGAGGATAAAACCCGGATCGCCGGTTCTCACAAGGGCGAACGGCGTCGCCAAATATTGGGTTTTTCTCGGGCTCGCTGAGCGCGATCGTCGGAAGCGAAACAGGCTCTGACCATGCTTTTACTGCGCCTGTTTGCGACGAAGGAGCAGAAGGGAGTTCGAGACCTATGTTTGAGAACGAAAAGGACATGCGTGAAGGAAGAGCACCCGAGTTTAGGGGCAGCTTTCCGATGATAAGGCACGCAGAACGTTTCTCAGAAGAGTTCAGGGGGACGAGTGAATCCTGACTGCCGAACTCGTCCCCAATTCGAAATTACCGGCGCGCTGAGTTTTCCGTGCCGGTGCCGTTCGCTTTTGCCACTTCCACGGCGAACGCGTAGGTATCGCCAAACATGTTGGATCGGAACACAATCCATTTCTGGTCCGGTGTGAAGTTGACGTTCGGCTCGAGATGGTAATTGTGCTTGGACATATTCACGAGTTTTTCCGCGTGAAAGACACCGGGGACAATCAGGCTTGGGTCGCTGACGCCGCTGTTCTTGATCAGCTGCGGATGGAAGAGGTAGAGCCATTCGCCATCAGGCGCGTGCGCCACCTGCCCGGGATCACCACCGTCGCCGCAGAAGAGCGACCCGTCCGGGCTCACGTTGAAGTGAATCGACCACTCATTGCGCTGGAGATGGTACCAGGTCCGTTTGTGCGTGTCGAGGTTGTAACCGGCGACGAAGAAATCTTCGCCCTTCGGAGTTTGCAGATCGTACCAGATGGTCCGGCCGTCATGGCTCCAGAATTCGTGACCCGCGATCTCCATTTCCATCGTGCGTTTATGAATCAGTGTGTTTTGCGTACCGTCAGTGCGGATGGTCCAGATGCGATCGACCTTCTGCCAGGGGCCCTCGTGACAGTACATGAGAACTGTCGGGTCCGTAGGCGAGAACAGTAGGTGATTGACCCAATCCGTACTATGGAGCAGAGTTTTCTGCTCACCGGTTTTGAGATTGATCGTAAACAGTACGAGAGGTAAGTGTGCCGCCAGGCGCTGCTCCATCATCTGGCCTTTGTTGGCAGGCTGATCGAGCGGGTGAGACTGGGCAGAACGATTGCCTCCGTAATCTTCACCATTCCCTTCGATATAGGTGCCACCGGCGAGCGTTTCGTCGGCATTGATGGCGGCTACATTGGCACGACGCGGGAGATCAGCAAGTTTGCGCGTCACACCGCTATCCACATCGGTTTCGTAGAGCGCGGATTTCATGTTCTCGACATCCCGAGGGCTAGTCGGATCGCCTTCGAATTTGGTGTAGAAGACATTCTGGGTTTTGTGCCCGGCAATAATGATGCGCACGCGTCCGGTGACAACCGGTCTCGATTTGAATGTTTGGAGATCGAGAACGGAAATCCCGTGTGGCGTGGTGTACACCATTTCTTTATCGTTTGCCGTGTAGGCGTTCTCGTTGAAGTAGAGACTGGCGCTTCCCGGTTCATCAGTCAAACGAACAATGCGGTGACCTGTTTCGGGATCGATCCAGGTCTTTGGAGGTACGGTCTTTGTTGAGTCGGCTGCTTGAGCTGCAACACAACAGGCGAGGGCGAGCAAACTGGCTGCAAGGGTTTTCGAGGGGCGGGCGAACAAATACATCTTTACCAACACTGTAAGGCAGGGCGCTTCAGCATTTGAGAAGTTACCTCAGAATTTCAGAACTGAGGGCGCAGTTTTTTCAAACCGGCAAGAACGCGCACTGGGGTAGACTATGAAGTCGAACCGGGCTGCCCGCAGAAGTGTGACGCGCATCCCGACCGTGGCAGACCTCCAAGTTGAAAATCCAGCGGATCCATTTTTCATTCCTATTCGCGTTAGTTCTTTCGATCCATGTCGTAAGCGCGCAGAACACGTCCTCCGTTGGCGCCGTGCGCGAAGCGTTTGCGAGCCCGCCGCCCGACGCGCGAGTGATGATGCGGTGGTGGTGGTTCGGCCCGGCGGTGGAAAAACACGAACTCGAGCGTGAACTGCGCGTGATGAAGGCCGTGGGCATCGGGGGTGTCGAGATACAGCCCGTGTATCCGCTGGAACTGGATGATCCGCAGAAAAACTTCCACAATGCTCCCTATGCTTCGGACGAGTTCCTGGACGATCTCGGGTTTACCTCGAAGCTGGCGAAGGAGCTTGGCCTGCGTGTGGATATTACGCTCGGCAGCGGATGGCCTTATGGTGGACCCCACACTCCGGTGACACAAGCGGCGGGAAGGCTTCGCATCGACCGCGTAGAACTTGCAGGTGGCGAAAACTCGGTAGCGGTTCCCGCTACCGAAAATGGAGAACAGGTGATGGCGGCGTTCGCCGGAGGAAAGCAGATCAGCGCAATCGCAAATGGGCGGGCGCAGGTCCCCGCAGGCGTGAGCGGTCCGGTGCTGTTCTTCATTGCGAGCCGGACGGGACAACAGGTGAAGCGGCCAGGCGTTGGTGCCGAAGGGTTTGTATTGGATCACTATGATCGCGCCGCGATCGAACAGCACTTGACTGTGGTGGGTGAAAAGCTGATGAAAGGTTTCGGGCCGAACCCGCCCTATTCGGTGTTCAGCGACAGCCTCGAGGTGTTCGACACCGATTGGACCGGCGATTTTCTCGCGC
>JAFAUR010000224.1 GCA_019243205.1 Acidobacteriaceae bacterium
GACGATGCCCAATACCAAGGTAGGCCATAGTCGCGGAAGCCCTTGGCGGCCATCAGATTGAACGCGAGACCAACTCCGCAGGCGATATAAAACACGATGAAGCCCTGGACTGCGCGCCAGCCTTTCAGACGGGCGGACC
Source organism: Acidobacteriaceae bacterium (assembly GCA_019243205.1). Taxonomy (GTDB): domain Bacteria; phylum Acidobacteriota; class Terriglobia; order Bryobacterales; family Bryobacteraceae; genus Bog-105. The sequence goes on from JAFAUR010000224.1 coordinate 140, forward strand.
GGAATGTCAGCTGGTTGTTTAACAAAAAGTTCAGACCGATGACCAAAACACTGCCGATAGCCTGCGCCATTGTGAACGAAACGGGCAGGAAACTCTGCACAGCGTAGATCAGCAGAACATTTGCTACCAGCCCGATCGTTCCAACCATGGAGAAGATCAGATAGCTGACGGGCATCCAGCCACCGATGGCTTTGTCAAGCAGTAACTGAAGATACTCCAGGCCCACCAGAATATCCAGCTTTGATGTTCCGTGAAGGCGGTTGCGAAAAGTATAGCCAACCTCCGCAAAGCGGACCGGTCTACGCGAAGACGCAATCAGATCGAGCAGAATTTTGAAACCGGTTGAACTCAAGGAGTGCGCCACTTCATGCACATAGCTACGGCTCAAAACGAAGAACCCGCTCATTGGATCGGAAACGTCTGCCCGGCACACAAGGCTGCTGAGGCGGCGACCGAATTGACTAAGCGCGCGCCGGTGCTTGGCGAAGTCGCCCATACTCCCGCCTTCGATGTGCCTGCTTCCGATCACCAGATCCAGGTTGTCCCGCTTGACGGTCCGCAGCATTTCCGGAAGTTTCGTCTCATCGTGCTGGAGATCGCCGTCGATGACAGCAAGATATGGCGAACTGGTAGACAACATGCCTTCCACCGTCGCGGAAGACAAGCCGCGTCTTCCAATTCTCTGAATCACGCGAACACGCCGATTCTGCTGCGCTAACGTTCGAGCGAGAGCGGAAGTACCATCGGGCGAATCATCATCGACGATGACAATCTCGTAGTCAATGTCGACCAAGGCAGCATCCAGTTGAGTTGTCAACGCGACTAGGTTTGCCCTCTCGTTGTATGTCGGAACAATAACAGAAAGCTCTGGCATTCGTCAGTTACTCAAGTGATTCCAGACGTTTAACAGTTGCTCACTGGTGGTTACTGCAAAATCTGACTCCACCATGCTGCGAACGAATTTCGCCTTTTCACGCCGAACGGGATGAGGACTAGTACCGAAGAGAGAACGTAGCGCATTCCAACCCAGCGCCAGACACCTTTCCCTGTTCATGCCACCGACTGCAATTTGACCCTGTTCTGTTCGGCAGTCCTGTTTTTCGATCATGTCCTCTAAACGATTCAGTTCAACAAGATGCACAACGAAGTGACTGGCCTGCCGACAATGCAGACGGGGTGGGCTGTATTCCGCGTCACCTCAGTCTAGCAATTCTCAACCTGAGAAGGAATAGCGTCGCGGATGGTTGGTTCCAAAACCACAGAGTTAGAACGTGCGATCTTGATTTCTACGTGAAATCGCCAGTTCGCCCGCACGACCGAAGCAGATATCAGGGCAAGAATCTGGTGCTTTTGATTGCTGCTTTGTGCATTCCGGCAGGCCTATTGTACTTGCGACTGGTGCTGGGGCTTGCCGCAACCAGTAACCGGGTAAACCCAGTCGAAGCCACACGCCTGAACGCCGTTGCAAACGTAGTACTTGGAATCTTCTTTATCGCCCAAGCTTTCTCGGCGAGATATCAACAGCAATTACTAAGGCCTCGGAGAACGCGTGCCGGCAAACTGCTCCAGTACCTAGCGATGTTTCTCATGAGCTTGGTTTTTTCCATTACCGGGGCCATCCTGCTGGAGGCGTTCGGATTCGCCGTGTTTATCCGCGCTAACCCTTGAGACCGTGAAAGGTCCTCTCTATTTCGGCGCGTACTTCGGCCGAGGGAGGAATGAAGGGAAGACGGGGCGGCCCGCCGTAGTAGCCGTTCAGGTCCATCGCATATTTCAGACCCGGGATACCGTATTGCTGCGCAATGAGTTTCGAAGCGGGCAGGATACGATTCATCCAGTCTTGGCCTGCTTCGTCCTGACGAGTCCGGAAAGCTTCCCAGATAGTCACGCAAGCGTATGGCAGGGCGTTCGCGATGGCGAGAATGGCGCCGGATGCGCCGAGCTTCAGAGCATCGTGAAAATTCGAACCGGAGCCGGAGAGCACCTGAAAGCCCGGTTTGGCCACACGAACTGTTTCCGCCAATTTTTCCAGATTGCCGGAGCTGTCTTTCATTCCTACGATGTTCGGATGATGGGAGAGCTCGGCGATGGTTTCGGGGGGGAGTGCGTAGCCGGTAATCTGCGGGATGTTGTAGATGAGCACCGGCAGCTCTGAGCGGTCTGCAACGGCACGGAAGAAGAGCAGTTGCGTGTCGGGGCGGTGCATCTGGACGCGGTAATAAAAGGGCGTGAGAACGAGCGCGGCATGGAAGCCTATCGAGGCGGCGCAATTCGCCATCCTCACGGTCTCGTGAACACTGTCCGCGCCGACACCGGCGATTAGGGTTTTGGAGTCCGCCGCGGCTTCCTTCACCCATCGCATGAGCTGAATGCGCTCCTCCGAACTGAGGAGCGGGGTTTCGCCGGTAGAGCCGCAAACCGTATAACCGGCGAGCGCAATCTGGTTCAGGCGCTCGATATTATGGAAGACCTTGGCTTTGTAGAGATTTCCGTCACTGTCGAAGCAGGTGGCGAGGGCGGGGAAGATGCCTTGCAGTTTCATACGTATGTAAATGGAAAAGGCCTGCCCGTAATTGTGTACAGGCAGGCCTTAATTTTACGAAACGGATTATCGGGCAATGAACGTGATCACGAGCGTGTAAAGCGCGAGTGACTCGATCAGGACCAGACCAAGAATGAGGGCAACCCGGATGGCAGCGACTGCTCCTGGATTGCGTGCCATGGCTTCGGCGGCAGAAGCGGTTGCGCGGCCTTGCCCGAGTCCGCAGAGACCGGAGGCAATACCCATGGCGATGTAGGCGGCGGCGCGACGATTGGCGTCGCTCGCGCCGGCGCCGCCCGCGGTTTCCTGGGCGAAGATGGGGCTTGCCAGGACCATCAAGGTCGTGACAAGCATGATCAGTTTGGTTTTCATTGTTTCTCCTAGTAAAGTGCTCCCAGGAGGTGGTTCGACACCGTACGTTGGGACGCCGGGCGCTCACACTGGAAGCGAGATAAAGCCTAATGCTCGTGCGAGACTGCTCCGCCGACGTAGACCATCGCGAGCAGCATAAATATGTAGGCCTGCAGAAATCCGACGAAGAGATGCAGGCCGATGAAGACAACGGGGACGATCAGTTTGGTGAGGGCGATGAAGGTCAGATAGACCTGCTCGCCGGCAAACATGTTAGCGAAGAGACGAACCGTCAACGAAAGCGGGCGCGCCAAGTGGCTGATGATCTCGATCGGGAACATCAAAGGCGCCAGGGCAAGCATTGGTCCGATGAACTGCTTGATGTAGCCTGCGCCGTGAGCGCGGAATCCAGTTCCGTTATAGAAAAGAAACGTTGACACCGCGAGGCCGAGCGGCACCATAGGGTACATGGTAGGCGATTCGAAGCCGGGCACGAGGCCGAGCAAATTCATGAACAGAATAAAAAGGAATAACGTGCCGAAGAATGCGACATAGCGCGGACCATCATGACCCACCACCTCTTCCGCGGAGGCATGGACAAATTCGTAGGTGACTTCCAGTATGTGTTGGGTCTTGCCGGGACGATCCACCGAAAGCCGACGCCGGAGAAGACCAAAAAACACCACCACGAACAGCACAACGACGATTTCGCAAACGAGCCAGTCGGTCCAGGGATGAGCGCGGTTCTTAGCCGGGTACCCGATTGCATCGAGCACGCCGTTTGCTGGTCCAGCCAAGAACTGGTTAAAGAGATGAGTAATGGTGAGTTCGCGCATTCAGTGTGCCAGCCTGGCACCGAATCCGGTTTTGAGGAGTCGGTAACCGAGCCTACGGTAGCAAGAGCCGCGTCTGGTGAAAAGACCAAATCACCGCCAAACCGTTGACATCCAAAGCATTTACTCTAGCATAAGCGGCTGTGAACGCTAGCGGATATGCAGTATTGACGAAGCCGGATTTCCATTCGAAGCCAATGGATATTGGCGCCACGGGTTTAAATCTTCCGCGCGCCGGCGACCCGAGCTACGAAATCCACTTGAGTACGCGGATCACGCCCATGTTGGCACTTTTCTTGTGGGCTGAGACATCCTTGCGATTTTCGATTTCCAGGCGGTTGCAATCGTAATACTGGTAGGCGCGCCACAGCATTTCTTCATTCGTGAGGGTGGATTTCCAATTGAGCTTGCGCTTGATTTTCGAGGTATCGAAAGTGAAGTTCTCGGCGATCATTTTGTAGTGATACGGACCTAACGGCGATATGCGCAGAAGGTGAGCAAGTCGCATGGCAAACAGGGTGGGTCCCTTGGGCAGCGAGGCTACCTTCGAGCGGCTTTTCGCGCACTGAATCACGTATTCATAAATCCTACGGAGCGACTGTACGTTGTCGGAACCGATATTGAAGATCTCGGAGCCGTCGTAATCGATGGCGCGGAGGCACGCATCCGCGAGGTCGGCCGCATAGATGAACTGATACTTGTTATCACCTGAACCGACGACCCAGACCTTCCGATTGTCGTGGATAAATTCGAAAAGAATTGAGAGCAGTCCGAGGCGGCCGAAATCAATGATAGTCGGGCAGCGAATGATCACCGATTGGACGTAGGGAGAATACTCCTGCAAAATCTTTTCACCTTCGAGCTTGGACCTGCCGTAGACCTCGACCGGATTGGGCGGCTCTTCTTCGGTGATGGCATGAGCAACGCCTTCTCCCCATAGGCAATTCGATGAAGTGAAGATGATCTTCGGTACTCTGTACTGTTTCGCCATGTCAGCGAGATTACGTGTGCCGTCGACATTGGACGTCCAGAGGAAGCGTTCATCTATGTCCCCGTGGGCGAGGATGGCTGCGATATGCAATATGGCATCAAACGAGTGTTCGGAAAAGATGCGGTTCAGCAGATCGCGGTCGCGAATGTCGCCGCGGATGGAGGTCAGCTTGGGATGAGTTGCGTCGTCATGATGAAGATCGATGCTCACGCACTCATAACCGGACTCGAGCAACCGCTCCCTCAGGAGGCTGCCGAAGAAGCCGGATCCGCCAGTTAGAAAGACTTTCTTCATATATCGTGCAATGGCCTTGCTCTACGACCGCTGTACCGATTAGCCCTTTGGGTAAGCCGCGGAGTAACAACGTTTGGCGATGAGCCGCTGTTGTACAGGTAAAACCGCGGATGCTGAGCGAACACCGGTGAGTGCTGATACTGTTGCAAGCCCGGCCGGAGCAGGCGATGGATACTGTTCCAAGCTAAATGCCCGGATGTAGGACCTGCAATACGTATTATCTCCCGTTTTTGCCCGTACCAGGTTCATCATCCCAAACAGCTGGGCGAGCGGATTCGTAGAAGTTCTGATCGGCCATGTGCGCGAGATCAATGCGCGCGCCGCGTACCGGACCGAGTTCCAAGAAGTCCGGCAACTGACCATACCAGAGCGGCGACTGTGCTGGTGAGGAGGCCCAGAACGACGGGCAAGGGGTTGATGTTTAACGCCTTGATCGCCGCGTAACCGATCAGAAACAGTAGTAGATATCGTGTCGCGAAGGCTCCCGCGCGCCATGGTTTGCGGGTGCTTTTTCCCGGTATGATGCCATGAGCGAGCCAATCGAAAAGCGCAAGATTTCCGAGCGAACCGAAACTGCCGAGTGCAAACCCCAGGGCTGGGCGGACGCCGTAGGCAAAGCAATACGATACGAACCCAATGAGGCCGAATCCAGCGGTCAAGCGATAGAGCCAGCGTGTCGTCATTTGCGGGAATCGCGGGAAAGTTCCCGAAGGATTTGGATCAGACCGGCGGCCATGCCGAGAATGATTCCGACGGCGATGAGGATGGGTGCGTGCAGATAATGATCGGCCAGGGCTCCGAGAAAATATCCGGCGAAAACCGATGCAGGGAGTGTGAGGGCGAGGGAAAGGTATCTGCCTAGCCAGAGCAAGGGCTTGTCAGATTTCGGGGGCATTGTCAGCTAACACTTTAAGTCGGGGTGTGCGAGTTGAAGGCGACGACCGCTCACCTAATGTGCTGTTCCTTTATGTATGTGCAGGTCGGTGTGGACAAAATTGCGACCATTGCATAGTAAGGGCACCCGGAGATGTTTTGCAGTGGCGTAAACCAGGCAATCTCCGAAATTGAGGGCCGCTTTATGACGACCCTTGCCAAAACGCCGGTACGCATGGACCGCTTCCATGGCGATTGGCTCGTCAATAGCGATGATTTCAGGGGCGAGCGCCTGGATCAGACGATCCCAGTCCTGCGTCTTCCCTCGAGCTATGGCCAAAATCCCGCCCTCGACTAATACGCTGGCAGGAACACCTGCTTCGTTTCGATCGAGAACCTGGACAAATGCGGGCGCCTCCGACTCGCCGTACAGGATTGCGAGAAGAGCGGACGTGTCGACGATGATCAGGTTGCCGTGCCCTCAGAATATGGCATCCGCTTCTTCTTTGGTCTGCTCGCGTTGCCCTTCTCGCCTTGCTTTCTCGACCAAAGAATTAGCAACCTGCCGGAAACGAGCTCTTCTGGATTGGTGCTTCTCAGCCTCGAGCGCAGCCTTCAGCAATCGACGAAGCGCTTCAGTTTTCGTCATACCAGTGGTCGCCGCATATTCAGTCATGAGTGCGGAAACCTCAGGATCAGCGATATGAATGGCCATGTATATAACTGTACGCCAATGTACATCAGGGCAAGCTGTTCGTACCGGCGAAACCGGACCAACGGCTGAGACCAGGCATGTCGAGCGAGAACTGATCGAGCAGGCGACCGACGATATGGTCGACGAGATCTTCGATGGTCTTGGGGCGGTTGTAGAAGGCAGGGACGGGCGGGAACACGATGGCGCCCATGCGGGTGAGGGCGAGCATGTTCTCGAGATGGATTTCGCTGAAGGGACTCTCGCGAGCGAGCAGGACGAGCTTTCGCCGTTCCTTGAGGATGACGTCGGCGGCGCGGCAGACAAGGGTGTCGCTGTAGCCCGTGCGGATCGCCGCGACGGTTTTCATGCTGCAGGGTGCGATGATCATGCCATCGGTGCGGAAAGATCCGCTCGAGATGGCGGCGGCCTGATTGTCGCCGTGATGCACAACGGAGGCGAGCGCTTCCACTTCTTCGATTCCGAAGCCAGTCTCGTGCGCAACCGTCGTTCGTGCCCACCGAGTCATAACCAGATGCGTTTCAACGGATAAAGCTTTCAGCGCTTCCAGGGTGCGGATTCCGAAGATGGCGCCAGAGGCTCCGGTAATGCCTACGATCAGACGCATGTTTCTAGCGGCGCGCGATCTGACCGAGCAACTCTTTCGCTGCGCGGTCGAGTTGAGTGTCCTTGCCAAGGAGCGATTCGCCAGCCATTCGTTCAACGAAGACGTCGACCGGGCGGGGGTGCATTTCCATCGTTTGGCCGTCGGCTGCCTGCACACGGATGGTCGGAACACGGATCACCGATCCATCGATTAGCGGAGCGTTGAAGGTGTAGATGATCCAGCCCGCGGTCGGCTCACCAACGACTTTGCCGAGTTTCAGATCGCGATAGCCTTCGGTGAAATCTTCGGCATCAGAAAGCGAGTCCTGGTTGGTGACCAGAACGGTCGGCAAGCCGAGCGCGCGCTGTCCGAGGAACGGCCGCGCAGGAGCCGGGCTGCCGCCGCGCGGTGTCATGGTGAGGTAATTCCGGCGGCTAAAGACGTCGATAGCGTACTCGTTCACGAAGCCACCATTGTTGTCGCGGATGTCGATGATTACGCCTTCCTTGGTCTGATTCTGTACATCGAGATCGATGTAGAGCTGATTCAACGATTGCGAAGACATGTCGGCGATGTGGACGTATCCGAGTTTTCCGCCGCTGATGCGATCGACGTACGCTCGGTTTGCGTCCGCCCAGGCGCGATAGAGCAGGCCTTTTTCGGTAGTGAGCGAGACGGGTCGCACGATCGCTTCGCGCTTGTTCGCCGGGTTGTTGGCTGCTCCAATCGTGAGGACAACCCGGCGATCCACTTTGTTTGTAAGGAGGGAATCCAGGTTGGTGGCTGCACCGATCGCGTCGCCATCGAGGGCAAGCAGGCTTTCACCGACTTTTATACTTCCTTCGAGCGCCGCAGGGCCGAGCGGAATGATTTCGCGAATGATGAGACCTCGACCGGCCTCGTACGGCTCGCGTTCGAAGCGGAGGCCGATGCGACCAACCGGCTCGCCCGCGGGAGAGAAGGGCGTTGAGGGCGGCGGAGGCGCGTTGGGTGCACGCGGCGGAGGATTGATTCCGGAATGAGAAGAGTTCAATTCGCCGATCATCAGGTTTATGTCGCGGCGCATTTCATCGGGCGTCTGCGCCCCAGCTACATACGGAGCGAAGGTGTCGTGAAGTGCTTTCCAGTTCTGGCCGTGAAACTCGGGATCGAAGAAGCGCTTGTTCAGCAACGACCAGCCCTGTTCAAAGGCGGCGGATTTGTCGGAATCGAAATCGACATCAAACTCGGCCGAAACATCGCTGGTTTTGGCTGTGTGCGTTTCCAGGTTCAGTGAAGTAAGACGGCCGCCATCGAGATAGTAGATCTGTTTCGAGTCAGGCGAGAAGAAGCAGCGAGTCTTTGGAGTGGCAGTTGATGTGAGTTGATGCGAGGAGGGCGGAGTTGTGGCAAGCTCGTCGAGCGAATACGAATAGAGGTTGCGCTGGTTGCCGGTGGACGCGATGAAAATGAGCGTCTTGCCGTCGGGGCTGATAACGGGGTCGGCGGCATCGAAGCCCAGCGGGATGAAGGAGAGACGATCGCGGATGCCCGCGAAGACGACGCGCGTGGGTTCCGTCTTCTTGGGCGGCTCGGCGGGATTCGGATGAGCGGAAGCGCTGGCGGGTG
>JAFAUR010000658.1 GCA_019243205.1 Acidobacteriaceae bacterium
GGCCATTCGTTCCGTTATCCCGCCCGATGAAATCGACATGCTCATCGACAACATCGGCATTCCGAATAGTTGGCCCATCATTGCGCAAGGCGACATTCCCACGATTTCCGCGGCCGATGGAGAAATCCTGATCTCTTTGAAGCCGGAGAGACACGGCTCAACTCGTGACTATGAAGTTGAATTACGCAAACGCCTGGGCCACGACTTTCCCGACATGTCGTTTTTCTTTCAGCCGGCTAATATCACCAGCCAGATAGTCAATTTCGGCCTGCCCGCGCCAATTGATCTTCAGGTCGTCGGGCGCGACGTCGACGCAAACTATCGCATCGCTCGCCGGCTGGTCGACAAGATTTCTCGCATTCCGGGTGCTGCCGATGTGCATATTCACCAGATCGTGGCGCAACCCGAGTTGCAACTGAATGTCGATCGGGTGAAGGCATCTGAACTTGGCTTGACCCAGCGCGACGTTACAAACAGCCTGTTGATTTCCCTGACGGGCAGCGGGACCGTGGCCCCGAACTTCTGGATGAACTGGGCGAACGGAGTGAGTTACAACATTGGCGTACAGACCCCGCAGTACCGAGTCGATTCACTCGATTCGCTACTCCGCACTCCGATTTCCGTGTCGAACGACGCTGGAACAAATGGCGCGCCATTCGCAACCGGCGCTATGCCTACCGTCGGTAGCTTCGTCGGTACAGCGCCGAACGATGCGTCCCAGATGTACGGCAATCCCGGAGCTGCTGCCGGCTCAACGCAGTTACTTTCGAACCTGGTTAGCGTGGAACGTACCAATACTCCCGTTATTGTGAACCACTATAACGTCTGGCCGGTCTTCGATATTTATGCGAACGTCGATCGTCGCGATCTCGGCGGCGTCGGGAAAGACGTTGAACGCATCATGCTCCAGGAGGAACAGCGACTCCCTCGCGGCACCTCCTTCAACTTGCGCGGGCAGGTTGAAACTATGCAGTCCTCTTTTTTCCGCCTGGGACTTGGAGTGATTTTTGCGATCGCACTCGTGTATCTCCTCCTGACCGTCAACTTTCAGTCTTGGCTCGATCCGTTCATCATCCTCACCGCGCTTCCCGGTGCCATTGCTGGGATACTGTGGATGCTATTCGTAACCGGCACGACGCTTAGTGTACCCTCGCTTATGGGTGCCATGATGTGCATCGGTGTTGCCACCGCAAACAGCATCCTTGTCGTGACTTTCGCGAATGACGAACGTTCAACAGTTGAATCGGCCACGGAAGCCGCCCGTTCAGCGTGTTATGCGCGCATGCGGCCCGTGCTGATGACCGCAACGGCAATGATTCTCGGAATGCTGCCCATGTCTCTGGGCCTCGGGGAAGGCGGTGAGCAGAACGCACCTCTCGGGCGCGCTGTTATTGGCGGGCTGCTATGTGCCACGGTCGCCACCTTGTTTGTTGTTCCGCTGCTCTATAGCTATTTGCGTACCGCGCCGCCCGTTGATCACGAACAACGCCTGAGGGAGCGTGAACGTGAGGCGGAAACGACCCTGAATACCTGGAACTGATGCGACGTAGTGAACCTGACCTAACCGGCACTGAGGATTTTGCGACGGTCGAGCAACGACTTCGTCGTGAAAATGAAGCGCTGCGCCGCGAGCTCGAAGAGTTCCGGCGAGTGCCGCACACTCCCGCCGCGGCTTCTTCCCATGCCTGGCATCCCTCACGATTGACCATCGTCGCCCTTTGCATAGCGGTTGTCATTGTGCTCGTAATTGCCTTCTTTGCGGGCTACCTGCCACTACATAGCCGAACCGTAACCATTGCGGACGAAGCTAACGTTCGGGAACACGCTATTCCGCGCTTCGGGGTCATCACCGTCCGCCGATCTTCGTCGGACAGCGGTTTGCAACTGCCCGGCAACATTCAGGCTATCGTTGAGGCCCCGATCCTGGCCAGAGCCGACGGCTACCTGAAGCAACGCATGGTCGACATTGGCGATCGCGTCCGGTCCGGGCAGACGCTTGCCATCATTGAGGCGCCTGAACTCGATGAGCAGGTTCGGCAGGCGCAAGCCGCTCTTGACCAGGCTCGCGCCGCCGTAGGACAGGCCGAGGCCAATCTCCGGGAGGGCCGGGCCGAATTAGAACTCGCTCGCGTTACGGCCAAGCGGTTTGCGAATCTTGTTGGCGACGGCTCGGTTTCCGCACAGGAAAATGACCAGTACCAGGCTCAATACAATTCCAAGATCGCTGCCATAAATGCCCTGGAGCAGGCCGTAGTTGTGCAGAAAAGCGCGCTGGGGGCTGCGGAAGCGAACCTTGCCAGGCTGGAAA
>JAFAUR010000733.1 GCA_019243205.1 Acidobacteriaceae bacterium
GCGCGCGTGAACTCGTTGTAGTCTTTCGGATCGATGCGGTAATCGATCGATATCCGCACCGGCCCTTCCGAGGGGTCGTGCTGCAGTGTAAATTTCGGTGCAGGCCGTGAGTGCTTGTAAGGAGTCAGATCCTGCGCCCCGCCTCGCAAGACATGAAACCGTAGCGCCAGCGGTAAACTCAGCAGCAGTCCCGCAGCCGCACTAGCGAGCGAAACCCGCGTCGATGCATGTTCTGCAATAAAACCCCACGTCACGCCACCGAGAGCCATGCCACCCTGCATGATCATCTGGTAAGAACCGATCGCACGCGCCCGGACCCATGACGGCGACGACAACTGGACCGATGTGTTCAATGTCGACATCGTGCTCGTCCAGCCAAATCCGCCGGCTATGAGAAACAGGACGATGATCGCGGGCGCTTTAACAAACACCAGAACCAGCAAGGTCATGATGAAGATTCCGGTGGAACTCGCAATAATCGCATCTGCCGAGAACGACCTCCGCACACGCGGCAAAGAGAATGCCCCGATTACCGCTCCGAGGCCCATACTTCCGTTCAGAATGCCGTACCCCATCGCGCCCTGGTGCAGATCCCGACTCGCCACAACTGCCAGCAGTGACCAGACCGCGCTCACGAAGAACGTAAAAATCAGGGCCCGGGCAAGCGATGCCTGTAAGGCGGGCGCGTATCGAACATATCGCAGCCCCGCCCGCAATGACCCGAATACCCGCTCGGCGGGCAACGCGCTTTTGAACACGGGTCTGTGCCAGCGGTATAGGACCCAGATAACCGCAGTAAACGATAGCGAATTCAGCAAAAACACGCTTCCCGCGCCTGTGTTCACGTGTTTCCCAAAAGCTGCCACCGCCAGACCGCCCAGTGCCGGCCCAACGGCTCGCGCCAGGTTATAGGCTGCACTGTTCAGTGCTACGGCATCCGGAATCTGCGAACGCGGCACCAACTCGGGAATGATTGCCTGCCACGCCGGATTGTTCATCGCCGCACCGATATTCAAAGCGAACGTCAGAATCAGCAGCACCCAGGGCGAAATGACGCCGAAAAACGTGAGAACGCTCAAGATTGCCACACTACCCAGCATCCAGGCCTGCCAGAAGATCAGCACGCGTCTGCGATCGTAAATATCAGCTGTCGCCCCGGCAAGCAGGCCCAGAAGAAGTACTGGAAGACTCGCAGCCGTCTGCATTAGAGCGATGAGCAGCGGAGACGAAGTGAGCACCGTCATGAGCCAGGTGCCCGCCGTGTCCTGCATCCAGCTGCCGACGTTCGAGACGATCGACGCGATCCATCGATCTCGGAACAGCGGATGCCGCAGCGGTTCGAACCCCGTAGTTTTCTCAGGAGCTGGTGCGGGTGTAGTCATTCCCTGAGCTCTGTGTCTTCCTGTTCCAGCATCTTACAGGTAGGCGACGAGCACGGGCGCCCGCGTCAGTAGGAATTCAATTTTCTGTTCAGGTTCTGGAGATCGATGAATGTCTGGTCTGACTCTGCTCCGGATTGCTCCAGCGCTTCCAGGCAGGTTTCATCCAGCGCATGCGGCGCGTCCTTTCTCATGATCTGGAGAACCAGCTCAGGCGGCAAACCATCGCGGTAGGGCCGCTTGGCCGAAAGCGCGTCGAAGACGTCCGCCACGGCGAGAATTCGTGCCTCTAACGACAGCAGAGCTCCCGGAATTCCGCGAAAATATCCCGTTCCGTTTAGCTTTTCATGGTGCGAGGCCGCGACTTCGCTCATCTCGTCAAAGCCTGGTATTGCCTTCAGGATTCTCCAGGTATGGGATGGATGCAGGCGCATCGTCTCCCACTCGGCGTCGTCCAGTTTTCCCGGCTTCTCCAGGACGGCGTTCGGTACGCCCAATTTCCCTAAATCGTGCAGTAACGCTGCATGTCGCAGAAAAAGCACTCGCTCCCAAGGCAGGTCCAAAGTCCGGCCAATAGCCATGGCCGCATTCGCTACGCCGCTGGAGTGATTGAACGTAAACGGCGACTTGGCGTCGACAATCTGGGCGAAAGCTACGCAAATCGAATCCAGCGCTCCATCGTCTTGAGTCATCATTTTGCGACGAGGCTCCAGGCGGAGCGCAACTTCGGTCGCCTGTGGATTTCGTAGATCAGCCCAGAGGGAGCCTCTTGCTGCGAGTGATGTTGTCGCTCTCACCAAATCTGGATCAAACCAGCGCCCGCTTAGCTGATCTATGCTGTCGGTCGCGGCATGCTCTCCAGCTGTCGTAAGACACATCTCCAGGGTCTGCGCCAGGAGCACGATCTGCGACATGACCGGTATTTCCGTTTTCCGCAATCCTGCCGCCTGCCTGGGATCGTCCCAATGCTCATCTGCATGTAGAATCGTTCGCGCGGTGCGATCAGAGAGGCCCATAAGACGTACCAGCGACGCACCACGTTCAGCTCGGAATCTTTTGGAATCCATTGCCCACGTGTTCCCGCTGTAGCCGCAATCCTTGAGCAGCAGGGCATAAAACAAATCGCTTCGGGTCTGTTCTGAAAGCCCGATTTCTTCCCCGATCCGCATGCCAAGGATGCAACTCCGGACAGAATGTCCGGGGAACTGTCCTGTCGAGAGGTCCAGTGCGTGCGACAGCGCGGAAACTACCGCGCCGAGTCGTACCAAAACGGGTTGGTGCTCGCGACGCAGCGGCGGTCCAGGCAGGGGAATCCTGACCGATGGCGCCAGCGTGATTGTTTCCACACTGTCCTATCGAGTGTTGGCGCCGCGGGTTGTAAGGTTTTCCTTATTCGGAAGCTTCGGGAGCAAACGTCGGTTCACTTCCGCTTAAGAGAATTGGCTCTTCCTCAAACTGAAATCCATCCTCCTAGTCCTATGCACTCAACCGGACTGCCCCCCTTGCCGATACGAAAGGTATGGACCTAGCTGTTTCCGTCGGGGCGGAAGTTATTTCGACCACCTCCGTCCCGCGCGAGAGCGTGCCGCACATGCTTGCAAATCTCGCGTCTACTGATCCGGATGCGTTCATGACGATGACGGGCAAGCTCCGATACGAGTTCCCGCAAGAAGTGGCTTACGGCTGCTTCGCGCATCTCGCGACGCGAACACGCGGGAAAGCCTTTGCCCACGCGCTCGAATTCGTCCTCAGCACTAAATATCTGGACCTTCTTACCGACCCGAACTCCCTCTCGCCCGAGCAGATCTCCGAAGCAGTTGCCGCACTGCGCGACGGCGATCCGCAATTCTTCGTTCGCTTCACCGTACTTCTTAAAACGTCGGCCGAAGTGGATGGCGAGCGCCTGCTGCGCAGCCTCGTGCTGCTGGAGGGCTTATCCGATTACAGCGTCCTATTATCTGTCCTCCGAGGTCTCACGAACCACCCAGACGGGCGGGTAGGTTCAAAAGCCGCGAAACTTCTCTGCCGCGTGCGGCCGAACAAACCGCTTGTGGAACGGCAGCTGCTATCACCAGACTCGCGCGTTCGTGCCAATGCGGTCGAAGCACTCTGGTTTGACCGCGGCTCTGACAGCAAATACATCTTCAGGCGGGCTCTTTCCGATAAAGCACACCGCGTGGTCGTGAATGCGCTTATCGGTCTGTATTATCAGGAAGAATCGGACGCATTCGATAAATTGCTGCTGGTTGCCCAGCATCCTGTCGAATCGTTTCGAGAAGCCGCAATTTGGGCTTTCAATCACTTATCGGATGCTCGTGCGATTCCTGCTCTCGAAGCACTTTCGGAAGACTCGTCGGAAAACATTCGTTCAAAAGCGCAGGCTGCGCTTAGAAATATCCGGGACAGAACGGAAACCGATCACCAGCTGCCGCAGTGAAGGCGATCTACCCGACAACAAAGATTAACGGCGCGCCGTTCAGGTATTTGGAGAAGCGCATCGGGTTGCAGCTTACCCCCCACCCAGCGAACGGAGCGCCGCAGGCCTGGTCTGCAGTGACACGAGCAGAGGCTCGCGTCTCCGAGGCCAACCGGGAGGGATTCCGAGCGCAATTATCTACGATGCGGTTTCGAACTCGCCTATTCTCAGATGCAGTACGGGCGCATCTGGCCCGCAGCCGGTCAGGCGAAGGCGAGATTCACGTTCTCGATTGCTTCGTCGATCTCCGCCGTGTTCTTGTACCCGACAGTAACGGAGTCCACGCCGGCATGACGGAACGCAAACCGCATAGCCGCTTGCCGATCTGCCCGACTCGTGAACGCACCTTCTCCCACCAGTTTCATGCTGATAACGCCCATGCCTTGTTCGCGCACCTGCCTGACGTGAGACACGACTTCGGTGACATTCCCGAGCCCGTCGGTGTTATAGTCTTCCGCATCCATCCGAACGCCTTTATGGTTCATGCGGATCATCGCAACGTCCAACCACTTGTTGCCTGGAAATTCCCGCAGCGCGGGCAGGCCGTGAACCGACGCTCCGTGCGAGAGCACGGCCTTCTTCGATTCCGCTTCGAGGAGGCCGTCCTGCCACTTTACCGTGTCTGTGGGCCAAGTCGGGACGTGTTGCCAATGAAGAAGGGCGATGTCAAAGTATTCGGTGTTAGCGAGTTTTCGCAATTCATCAATCTTCTGCTGCGGATCCCCGTCGGGGTGGGTAGTGACCTTCGTCATCAGTCGGTAGCTGTCACGCGGAATGCCCTTCAGTGCGACACCGAGCATTTGGTGCATACCGCGGTAAGACTCGGCCGTCTCAAAGAAGCGGATGCCGCGGTCGTATGCATAGCGGACGAGCTTCGTGAAATCCTCCTGGCCGAGGCCGCGCTGCACCTGCCCGCTGGACGTTCCGGTTCCAAGCGCGAGACGCGTCACGCGAATATCCGATTTGCCAAGCGTCACCCAATCGGTCGCGCTCTGCGCAACCGCCTTTGCTGAATGGGTTCCGGCGGCCGCAAGCGTGGTCGCGGCTATCCCGCTCTTCAGGAAATCACGTCTCGAGCAATACGCCATTCATTTTCCTCCAATCGGCCGCATCTTACCACGCCGCGGATGACGTGCTTCATTAGGTATGTCTGTGCGCAATCACGAAGGAGCTGGGCCGGCCCCGCATGGTGGCGGGTGCACCCGGCTTGCGCGAATTCTTCGAGGTGGCTCCGAACTTGGTCAGAACCAGGTCCGCTCGGGCTCCCTGGGGAAATATTGCATGTTAACTCTAACCGTCGACGCACCCACGCCGATCGCCATCAGCCGCGCGCGGTTCCCCTTGTCGATCAGGAGCACGTCGCCTTACAGGGCCAACACCTTATTGGGCCTATCATTTCCGGCCACGCTCCCGGTGTGTGCGCGTCGCCCACAAGAGGAGAATACCTCCAACTGCCACGCAATTTCGCCGAGCAATTCAGCATCGCTCTGTTTATCGAAAAAGTAAATGCAGCGGGTCGGTGTTATACAGTATGATGCTCGTTACCCGGATGGCGTTGGTGTGAGATTGCTGGTTGCATCTATAAGTCTGAGTACACTTGCATGACCGAGAAGGTAGCGGCGGCGGCATTGGCTATTCTGGTCTTCGGATTCCGCTTACAGTCGGAAGAACTGGCGCTGGATCAGGCAGTTCGCATCGCCCTACAGCACAACGCCGATGTAGCAAACGCGGCTCTGGACGTTTCAAAGTCGAAGGATAGATACAGCGCGTCACACACCTCTGTTTATCCGAAGCTCTCGCTCTACATGCTCGGATCAGAGCAACTCAAGCCGATCACCACCACCATAGACCGCGGCACCATCGAACCTAACTCCCCAATCGGACCGATACCGTCGCAGGACGTGCACTTTACAACACCTATGCAGCCGACCGGTTTTGTTCTGGGACGTGTCGCGCAACCATTATTGACTCTGTACCGGATCCATCTGAATCTGAAATCGCTCGAGTACATGACGCAGATAGCGGAACAGAAAGCACGCTCGAAACGCCAGGAAACCGTGCGCAACGTAAAACAGCTCTACTACGCGATTGAGCAGGTACAGAGTTCGCTCGTCGTAACCGGGGAGTCGATCGCCCTCTATAAAGAGGTAGAACGTCTTACCGATGATTACGTTTTGAAGCAGACCGCGCTGGAGTCGGATCTGCTGCAAGCCCAGGCGACGCTAGCTGATGCCGAACAGTCGGAACTCACCCTCACAAATCAGGAAGCGAAACAAAAAGAACAGCTGAACGACCTTCTGGGCCGCGACGTTTTGACTGAGTTTACTGTCAGCAGCGTGGACGAGGCACAAAAGCCGGAATTGGATCTGGTTGCCGCGCGCAAGAGAGCACTCGCGCAACGGCCGGAGCTAAAACAGGCACAGCTGAAGGTAAAGCAGTCAGAACAGGAATTACGCGCTAAAAAAGCGGAATACATTCCCGATATCTCTGCCGAATTCAACTCTGTTACGTTGTTGAATTTCAATTCCTTCCTTCCAAACGGGAGCTACAGCGTGGGTGTCAGTCTGTCCTGGGAACCCTTCGATTGGGGAAGAAAGAAAAGCGAGATGGCTGAAAAGCGCGACACGATTGTCCAAGACAGGAATACGGAATCTTCCACAGAACGCAAAGTGATTATGGACGTGGACGATAAGTATCGACAGATACTGCAGAGTTGGTCGAAGCTTCGCGCCGCGCATCTGTCGCAAAAGGCGGCGTTAGAGAGCTTGCGCGTCAGCAAGAACCAGTACAAAGTACAAGCAAGTTTGTTGAAGGTCGTGCTCCAATCGCAAACAGCTCTAGCCCAGGCGAATTCCGATTACGAACACGCGCTGGCTGATTACTGGACCGCGCAAGCGGAATTTGAATACGCTCTCGGCGAGGACCAATGAGATCCGTGATATGGCTGAGCCTGGTTGTAGTTCTGTGTTCGTGCAACCGTCAAAAGTCCGATACGGAAAAGAGCGCTATCCCAGTTCGTCTGACCCCGATCGAGACCTATACGCCGACTGCAGGCGAAAAGTACTCAGCATCTATTACGCCCAAGCGCCAGGTTAACTTGAGCTTCAAAGTGAATGGGTTTGTCGATTTCCTATATCAGTTGCCATCGGCGAGGGGTGGACACCACACGGTTGACATCGGCGATGTAGTCAACCAAGGCACTGTGCTCGCTCATCTGCGTACCAAAGACTATCAGCTTCAGGTATCGCAGGCGAGCGGTCAGATGCAGCAAGCGCGAGACAGCCAGCAGACCGCGCGTGCGCAATTGGATCAGGCGGAAGCCGCGGCGCTGGATGCGCAGCAGAATTTCGATCGTGCCGAAGCGCTGTTTCGAGACAAATCGCTGACGAAATCGGATTACGATTCAGCCAAGGCGAACCGTGATTCGACCCGCGCACAAGTAGAGGCTGCAAAGTCGCAAGTGCAGGCGAGCGGTGCGGCGCTGACCACCTCACAGGCAGCTGTGGGTACGGCATCTCTGGCCCTGCATGATACATCGCTCGCGGCTCCCTTTACAGCCGTCATCGTGCAGCGTGCAGTGGAACTCGGAACCCTCGCGGGACCTGGCATGGTGGCCTTCGTTCTAGCCGACATTTCCTCTGTCAAGGCCACTTTCGGGGTCTCTGACCTTACCGTCTCGGGACTGAAAACAGGTTGGCCCTTATCTGTTTACACGGAAGCGTTCCCGAGCCGGCAATTTCGTGGTCACGTCAGCGCGATCGCCGCGGTCGCGGACTCGAGTACGCGCTCGTTTCAAGTCGAAGTGACGATCCCGAACGAGCACGCGCTGCTCCGGCCAGGAATGATCGCATCGCTCGATATTCAGACGGTTCCTAAGGGGTCGAGCGTAACGGTTGCGCCGCTCTCGGCAATCGTTCCGCAAGCCCAAAACTCATCGCGTTTTGCCGTCGTGGTGGTCGAAGATGGTATGGCTCGCCATCGTCCAGTGAGCCTCGGGGAGACGTACGGTGACGTTATAGCGATCAGTGGCATATCTCGCGGAGCAAAAGTGGTCAGTTCCGGTGCGAGTTTCGTGCGCGATGGGGATGCAGTCAAGGTAATCCCGTGAGCACACATCACCGCTCGGATGAGGAGATCATCCGGGGCACGCACAACACCGCCCGGTTCTTCGTCGAAAATCGATCGCTTTCGTGGGTGTTGCTCATCGGCACTCTCGCATGGGGCGTTTACGGCTACGTGACCATGCCGCAGCGGAAGGATCCGGATATCCCTGCCAGACAGGCAATGGTTGTCACCAATTGGCCCGGAGCAAGCGCTGAGAAGGTAGAAGAACTGGTTACGCGCACGATCGAGCAGACGGTTGCCTCGAACTCGAACATCGCGCGTATCGAGTCGATATCGCGCGCGAACGTTTCCTATGTGACCCTGACCTTATCGGAAAAACTCTCCGATACTGGTCAGACACTTGATGACATCGGCGGGCGTCTTGCCGCCATTAACAACCTTCCCCAAGGTGCAGGGCCGGTAAATTTTCAAAGGGATTTCGGGGACACGGCCACCTTGTTGCTGACCGTCGCCAGCCCCAAGGCGGATTCGCAAGATATCGAGCTGCGAGCTGCGGCCATTCTGCAAGCAATAAAGAAGGTGCGTCCGGCCGCTTCCCACCGTGCCTCGATCATACTTTGCCTGCCTCTGAGGGTTGACAAACGGCTCATGCTGCTAGCGGTTCCGCAATTCGAGCGGTATGTGCGTGCGGTCGGCGCGGGCGCGGACCCCCGCGTCCTGGAAGGACCCGGTTTCGTCGGTCTTGATTTTCAAAGCGACTGGAGTGACGAGAAACTCATGTCGATGGTAAAAGGCTTCCGAACAGCAAACTATGGCGGTACCGCCATGGATCCCGACGCCTGGCCGCCGTTCGTCGTGCGTGATCCGGGCGAGATCCGGCAGAAGTTAGCCGCGGTCGCTGGCGAGAAATACAGCTATCGAGAGCTCGACGACTTCACCGATATGATCTCGAAAGTCCTACTTTCCACTGCCCGCACTGCCGACGGTCCTCCCCTGGTGTCGAAAGTCACCCGCAGCGGCGTTCTGAACGAAAAGATCTACCTCTTGTACTCACAGGAACGGCTCGCCTCCTATGGGCTGAAGCCTTCCAATCTGGAAAACATCATGAATGCACGAAACATTACAGCTCCCGGAGGCCAGATCACGGTTGGAACGAAGGGCGTTGTGGTGAATCCTTCCGGAGAGTTTACAAGTGAGGCCGATATCGGCAATGTGATCATCGGCGTTACCTCGTATGGAGCGCCCATCTATCTGCGAAACCTGGTAGATACCGTGCGGGCGTACGACGACCCGCCACAGTTTCTTAACTACTACGCTTGGCGGGACACGGAGGGGCACTGGCAGCGGACACGTGCAGTCAGCATCAGCGTGCAGATGGGCAAGGGCGAGAAGATTGGCCGTTTTGCCAAATCGGTCAGTCAGACGCTCGCGAGCCTGAAGGATAGACTGCCTCCCGATCTCATCATCGCCAAAGCGAGCAATCAGGCAGACCAGGTAGAAGAAAACATTCACCTGTTCATGACCAGCCTTTATGAGGCAATTGCGCTCGTCGTGATTGTTTCGCTAATCGGATTTTGGGAATGGCGGTCTGCAGTGCTGATGGCGCTCTCGATCCCGATCACGCTCTTGATGACGTTCGGCATGATGGACGTGCTCGGGATCGATCTACAGCAGGTCTCGATTGCCACATTGATTATTGCCCTGGGCTTGTTGGTGGACGATCCCGTGGTGGCGGGCGATGCGATCAAGCGTGACTTGGCGCTCGGGCATCCTCCGGTCGTGTCGGCATGGCTCGGGCCGACGAAGCTCGCGACCGCGATCATGTACGCAACCGTGACCAACATCGTCGCGTACTTGCCCTTTCTGATGTTGACTGGAGACACCGGAAAGTTTCTTTACTCGCTGCCTATCGTGATTACCTGCTCCCTTACTGCATCACGGCTGGTATCGATGACCTTCATTCCGCTGCTCGGATATTATCTGTTGCGTCCCAAAGCGGAGCCGACCGTTCACGAGCGGCGCAAACGTGGATTCGGAGCGGCATACTATCACGTCGGCCGGCTCGCGATCGAGCATCGCCGGCTGGCATTGCTCATTTCCTTCGCATTTCTCGCGGTGGGCGCGTTCATCGCCAGGAACTTGAAGCTGCAATTCTTCCCCAAGGATCTGTCGCACATGGCGTACGTCAACATCTTCTTGCCTGAGGATGCGCCATTAACGGCCACGAACACCATAGCCGCGAACGTCGAGCGCATCGTCCAGCAGGTCTCGGCTGAAGAACACAGGCCGGTCACGTCCCTCAATACATTCGTGGGCGGCGGCGCACCTCGGTTCTGGTATTCCCTCGCGCCGGAATCGCGTCACGCCAATTATGCCCAGGTGGTCATGGTCTTCAGTGATGAGCACGACACCGCTCCCTTCGTTCCCGTGTTGCAGGCGCGGCTGTCGCAGCAAATCACGGAAGCGCGCATCGATGTGCGTCAACTCGAGACAGGCGCGGCGGTCGGTCTGCCGATTCAGATCCGGGTCTCCGGCGAGGACATCCCGTTCCTGCGCACATCGGCTGAAGAGGTGAACCAGATCCTGACGAGCATTCCGCAAGCCATGCGGGTCCGCGATGACTGGGGCGAAGACCGGTTCGCGTTGCAGCTGAAAATAGATCCTGACCGTGCAAACCTGGCGGGCATCACAAACCTCGATGTGGCTCATGCGTCGGCGGGTGGGTTGAGCGGTGATCAGCTAACTGTGCTGCGCGAGGGACACAAGCAGATCCCGATTGTGAGTCGGCTGCGTCCGGAAGAACGAGCGCAGCCGGGTGATCTGCAGAACCTTTACGTCTACTCCAGTTCCGGCACTCAGAAGGTGCCCTTGGGGCAAATCTCACACACTGAGTACAGCCTGCAGGATGAGGTGATCCGCCGCCGAAATCAGTTCCGCACCATCACAGTTTCGTGTGCGCCACAACCCGGGGTGCTCGCATCGGAGGTGATGAAACAGGCTCAACCGAGGCTGGCAACGTTGGCGTCGCGTTTGCCGCCGGGCTACCGGCTTGAGATCGGCGGCGAGCAGGAAAAACAGCAGGACGGATTCAAGCAGCTCGCAATCGTACTGCTCATTTCCTCGGCTGCGATTTTTCTGGCGCTCGCGTTCCAGTTCAAGAGTGCAATCAAGCCCTTCATTGTCTTTGCGGCGGTTCCGTACGGTGCAGTAGGTGCTTTGATTGCGCTTTGGATCATGGGCGCGCCATTCGGCTTCATGGCTTTCCTGGGTGTCGTGAGCCTGGTGGGAGTGATCGTCAGCCATATCATCGTGCTATTTGACTTCATCGAGGAGATGCACGCGAAAGGCGAGCCGTTTGAAGAAGCGTTGCTCGACGCGGGAATCATGCGCTTGCGGCCAGTCCTCATTACGGTGGGAGCGACTGTGATTGCCCTCGTTCCCCTCGCGCTGCACGGAGGGCCGTTGTGGGAACCGATGTGTTACGCGCAGATCGGCGGATTGATTACAGCCACCTTCGTCACCCTACTGCTGGTACCGGTAGTCTACTCCATCTGCGTTCTCGATTTAGGCATCGTCCGCTGGGATACAACCAGTGCTGCCGATGAACCGCGGCGCGAGCTGGTCGTCGAAATGCCGACACACGTATAACGATAACTTGCGATGTCGGACATGGCTGTTCACATCTCTCCTTGCAAGTGGAATCCGGCTTTACATCTATTGCGCCGCTTCCGGTTCCTGTATCGGAATGGAACGTCTGTTCTGGGCACGGCGAATTAGATGCGCCCCGTAGAGCCAGCCAGCCAAATCCCACCAACCAAGCTCTGCTTCGAACGCTTTAGGCTCGACTTGTAAAGTGAAGAGATTTGGTATCTCTCGAAGACAGCGCCCGAATAAGTAGCGAGGTACTCCAAACAGCTTCTTTGACGATTCCGAGCGCAAGCCGGCAAGAGTACATTTCGACACCCCGTGCCAGAAGCACCAATGCCGGAAGTACGATTTCGAAAGCCTGTTCTTTGGCACGAGATGAAAAATGGCGAGATTGGGAAGGTAATATCCCCTCGCACCGGCATCCAATAGTCGAAGGAACAACTCCTCGTCCTCGCACGATAAAAGGGCCTTATGTGTACGGCCCAAGTTTACGTTGTAGGCTCCCACGGCGAGCAAGGTTGACCGTCGAATGACCGAATTCCCGCCCAGCAACATGGGACCGCCGTCATTCGCAAATTCTCTTGGGAAATTTCCGGCCGGAGTGATGCCGATAACGCCGCAATAGCTCTCAGGAAACCACCTCGGAAGCGAAACATCCGTGTAACCCAAATAGGGGCCACCAAGAAAGTCTACTTCCGGCTTTGCCATCCATTCGGCGATAACCCGAAGCCAGTCTTCCCTAACCTCTTCATCATCATCGATGAAGCCAACGATATCCCCCCTTCCGGCACTGATCCCGGCATTCAGAGCATGAGAGCGGCCCTGATTGGTTTCAAAGATGTAGTAAACGATTCCGCCAAACGACTTGATGACTTCTCGTGTGTTGTCTTTCGAATTGTTATCCACTACATAGATACTCAACGCGAGATACTCCGGCCGGTCCGCAAGGAGGAGACTTGCAAGGGCCTTTTTCAGGAGCTCGGCACGGTTGTACGTCGGTATGACGATGTCCAGCTTCAGAGGGCGAGCGATCGAATACGCGTTTGCCATTGGTTGCTGCGATAACTGTTCGTGTTATCGGCAGAGAACCGTGAAACTTGAGAGCGCTCGAACCGTGGGTGGTCCAGTACCGCTTACACTCAGGTCAGGTTTTCATTTTCGCCATGAAGTACCAGCCCGCGAGCGAGAAGATCAAATCGGGCGACCAGGCGGCCATGGCTGCGGGAAGCTGATTTAAGTCGCCGATCTGTTCGAAAAGTGTTCCCACCGTCCAGTACGCGATCGCGATCGCGAAGCTGATGCCCACGCCGGTCATAGCGCCGCGATTGCCTGCGATAAAGGCAAACGGCACGCTGAGCAAGGCCATAATGAATGCGAATAAGGGCACGGAAAACTTCTTGTAGTACTGAACGCGCAGCGGAGTTGTTTCTAGACCGCTTGCCTGGGAATCCCGGATATAGCGTCCGAGTTCTTCGAAATTCATCTCCTTGTATTCTTTTTCTTCCTTTACGAACCAGGAAGGGGCTTCGGTCAACTCGGGGAAGACTGCCTCTCCTTTGAACGAGCGATAAGGTGCGAACTGCTCGGCGAAGTCGTGGCTCATTCCGTTCTGAAAAACCCAGGCCTTCTGGCCAGGGTCCCAGTGGGCCCGCTCGGCCGAGATCTGGCGTTGAATCTGGAACGTATGGGGGTCCAGTTCATAGACGTTCACATGCGTCATGACCGCATTGTGCGGGTCAATAAGTTGATAGTTATATACGCGCGAGCCCCGGCCGAAGATCCAGTGGCGGTCCTTGCGAAGATAAGTCGCTGCCGGCTTCTTCTTGATCTGCGCACGCAGCATCTCTTGCCGCCGGTTCGCTTCCGGAATGTAGTAGTGGTCGAACGCGAATAGAAACCCGCTGATCAACAAGCTGATAGCCAGCACGGGAGTCGCCAGACGATGCAAGCTGACGCCGCCGGCTTTGAAGGCCGTCACTTCGTTGTACTTGGTGAGAATGCCGAAACAGATCAAAGAAGCGACCAGCGTTCCGATAGGAGTGAGCTGGTAAATCAGGCTGGGCGCGAGATGCCAGAGATAGTCGATCATGGTCGACATCTGGATATCGTTCTTGATCATGTCTCCGAGTAACTCGAAGAACGTAAAGACTTCGATGAGAGTAACAAGCGCGGCAATCAGAACTCCAAAATAGAAAAGGAATCCATTGAGTACGTAACCATCGATAAGTAAGGGGCGCAAGGCCGGCATCCAACTAGTCCGGCGTCCGGCTCGCACTTCGACGGGGCGAAGCGATGCGAGACGAGATACAGCCTTCTTCCCAACTTGTCGGAACCAGCCCGTCAGATCGCGATCTCCTGGTTTCTCCAGCCGGGAGAGAAGAAACGTACCTGCAATGGCAAACACCAGATCGGGCGTCCAGACCGCTACCGGCACGGGCAAACTCCCCTTTCGTGCCAGGCCGATCAAGGTTATGAATCCGAGATAGTAGAGGAACGCGAGTACTACGGTGAGGACGAAAGCAGTCGATTTGCCGCCTTTGCGAGAAGAAACTCC